>QHXW01000432.1 GCA_003223115.1 Acidobacteriota bacterium | reverse complement strand
CTCTTGTCTTGCTAGGAGATATCGTGCGTGCCGCGGACTCACATCCCAGCCAGCCGCACCCGGCCGGCGAAGGTTTACGGTGGGTCGTGAGCGATCACGAAATTCTGGATCGCGAGTTTGTGGTTTACGACGCGCTATGCGCCGAATACAAACGGCGCGCTCGAGTCTCAGAACAGTAGCCGCAGGGCTAACTGGATTTGCCGAGGAGCTTTGGCGGAGAATATACGCCCAAACGTTGCTGAATCGTCCGCAATGCGTTCGGGCAAATCGAAGTTGGTCCGGTTGAACAGATTAAATGCTTCGGCCTCGAATGAAATACTCAAACCTTCGCGTAGCGAAAACCGGCGCTCCACTGCCGCATCGAAAGTAAATAATCCGGGGCCCTGCAGAATGTTCCGTCCCGCCGACCCGAAGTGGTAGCGTGCCGGTATTCGAAATGCCGCTGTGTCGAACCAGTGTTCTGGCGTGGGATCAGTGAGGTGCGGATCGCGCAGCACGTCCGGCCGGTCCGACCCGAAAATTCCACCGCTATTTCCGGTGTTGCTGTTATCCACCCGCAAAATCGGCGTGAAGAGCTGGCCGGTCTGCGCCGCCAGAATGCCGCGCAATCCAAAATTTCGCAGCCACCACGCCCGGCCCGGCAGATTGTAGACCCAGGCCGCGGTAAAGCGATGCCGCATGTCGAAGCTCGAGAGAGCGCGTTCGGCCCGGAAATTCCGGCTGTCCTGCGGAAAGTTCTTATCGGGTTTCGTGCCCAGGAACGACGACGTATCGTCGATCGACTTCGAAAACGTGTACGACCCGAGCACCGAAATATTGCGCGCCAGCCTGCGGTCTATGGACGCTTCGAGCGCATCGAAGTGAGAGTTTCCTCCGCTTTCGCTGAAGAAGATGCCGCCGAAACCTGGATACGGCCGCCGCAAAGCTACAGTTCCGGGACCCGGGGGCGGCTGATTCAAATCACGCGAGCGCACCAGGTTCGTTCCCTTCGAGCCCGCGTACGCCACGCTCACAACGGTTGATGGCGAGACTTGCCGCTGCACATCCAGATTCCAATGCTGCAGATAGCCGTCGCTCAAGTCCTGACTCAGCGTGTTGGGTGAAGGCGCGGCGGTGAACCCGTTCGCAAAAGGATTCTCCAATGTCACAAGCGATGTCGCCGTCGGAAAAGCAAGCTGCACGTTAAAGAACGGCGGGTTGAAATAGAGCGAGGAGTTCACCACCAGCATTCCGGAATCGTAGTAGACGCCATAACCGCCGCGAACCACCCAGCCATCGGCCGGCGTCCAGGCAAGACCCACTCGTGGAGCGAAATTGTTGCGGTCGGGCCGCAAACCGGAGCGCGGGATTCCATCGGTCCCCACTTGTACGATCCTCCGCGACGCGAGATCGAGAATCGACATGTGATTGGTGGGATCGACCGGCGGCGTGTCGTATTCGTAGCGCAGTCCCGGGTTCAATGTCAGGGTCCGCGTGACTTTCCAGTCGTCCTGGACGTACACGTTATATGCGGTTGTACGCAGCGTCTGTGGATTATCGGAACGAGACTGGATGGCGAACGTCGGTAAGCCTAGCAGCAGGTCACTGAGGCCGGTTCCGGAAATTACGCCCAGAAACGATAGCGAACCGCGGCTGTAGTAATCCAGGATGGCGCGCAATCGGGTGTAACGGATCTCGCCTCCCACTTTCATGCTATGGCTGCCACGCACTATCGCCAGGCCGTCCGCCAACTGCCAGGTATTGCTGTGGCGTGAGAGCGGAAGCTGGGTCAAATCGCCTAATGGCGAAAGTCCCGCGATGGTCAGCGCCGGATATCCCAAGTCTCGCGCTCGCATATCGAGCCACGGCACCCCCCAGAGTGCGCCGGCGTCGATCAGATGATTTTGCGGCAGCACCTGATGAAAAAATCGGCTGAAGCCCAGGTGCAAGGAGTTCATGGTACGCGGCCCGAGTACGCGCTGGTACTGAATCATGGCGTTGTGACCTGTGTTGGTCACAAAATCACCGAAGCCGGGCACGTCGGTCGATTCCTTAGTGTAGGGTTCGAAGACATCCTGGTCGCCAAGGCTATAACGCAGCGTCACCAGATCGTGGTCTGAAAAATGATGGTCCAGCCGGCCGGTGAATTGAAATGTGTTCTCCGTCAGCACCGGCTGCGCCAGGTAATTGCCCGCAAGCCCTGGCCGGTCCGGCAGCGGATATAGGCCGAGAATTTTCTGCGCCACCGTCGAAATCCGATTTTGCGGAATCACATTTCCTGAAAACGGTTGGCGCGTAAAGGGATCGATCACCGGTTTTGCGAGCTCCGAGAAATTCCCCACCCTCTCATCAGCCGTCGGCACGCTCGCCAGCCGGCTCAAGCCGCGCCGTTCGCGCAGATCGTCAAAGTTCAGAAAAAAGAACGTGCGGTCGTGGATTACCGGACCGCCTGCGCCCGCTCCGAACTGGTTGCGGATGAACTTGGGTTTATCGGCGCCGTCGAAAAAATTGCGGGCGTCGAGCACCCGGTTGCGCAGGTACTCGTATGTCGAGCCGTGCCAGTGATTCGAGCCGCTGCGCGTAATCAGATTGATTTGACCGCCGGCGCCGCGTCCATATTCGGCGCTATAACTGTTGGTGACCATTTTGAATTCCTGAATGCTGTCCACCGGCGGTTGCAGCACATACGAGCGCTCATAGGGATCGTTGTTGTCCACGCCATCGATCAGAAAATCATTGAACTCCTCGCGTGCCCCGTTCGCGTGCATCGCAAATCCGCCGCGCTGCGAAAGTTCCGAATCCTGCACGGCCGGCAGCACACCGGGAACCAGGAGCGCCAGTTGCAGAAACCCGCGGCGATTCAGCGGCAGATTGTCCATCCGGGGCTGATCGATCACTTCACCCAACTCGGAAGACTCGGTCTGGATTCTCTGCGCACTGCCTCTTACTTCGACCGATTCTCTTCGCTGCCCGAGAGGCAGCAGCAGATCCACTCGCGGGCGGGAATTCACTTCAACGCGGACTTCACGGGGGGACGAGGTCTCAAAACCTGGTGCGGATGCCCTGAGTTCATACGGGGAGGGCGGCAGCTCGGGAATGGCGTAAAAGCCGGAACGATCAGTGCGCGCGCGCCGCTCCAAGCCTCGCGCGGCATCTCTCGCCACCACATCCGCACCCGCTATGGCTTGATGATTCGGGTCAAGGACGTAACCCGCCAGAGACCCAGTCGTCACCT
>QHXW01000072.1 GCA_003223115.1 Acidobacteriota bacterium | reverse complement strand
ACTCGATCCGTCCGTGGCGCCGCCATTCACCGCAAAACAGGGTCAGTATCTGGCATTCATCCACAACTACACCAAGATCCACCGCTGCCCGCCAGCGGAGTCGGACCTGCAGTACTACTTCAGGGTTTCCCCTCCTGCGATTCACGATATGATCAAGACCCTGGAGCGCAATGGGCTCATCGAGAAAACGCCTGGGCAGCCCCGCTCCATTCGCCTCCTTGTCGCACCGGAGTACTTGCCGCGATTGAAGTAGCACTCGCTATGAAGTCAAAAGACCGACGAGCCTTGGTCAGTGGCTGCGGAGGTGACAACCTGCCATGGCTGTGGAAGTACCGGGTGTGTTGTCGGCAATCTGGACACGATCCGAGCCCGACCGCATTCTGTGGAGGTAACGCATAATCCGTGGACAAGGCCAGCCACGATCAGAGTTCGAAGATGGCGTGTTCGATCGCCGGCGGGTAAAATAGCTGGCCTATGGCCCAGGTCCTTGTTCTTTACAACACTCCGGCGGACCCCGCAGGATTTGATCGCTACTATCACCAGACACACATTTCGATTGCCCGAAAAATACCGGGCTTGCGCTCGTATTCGATCAGCAACGGTCCGGTACAGGCTCTCGCCGGGAGCGCGCCGTACCTAGTGGCGATCTTAAGCTTCGACTCGATGGCCGATGTCCGCGCGGCGCTTGCTTCCCCTGAGGGGCAGGCAGCGGCCGCTGATTTATCGAACTTCGCATCCGGGGGCGCGACCCTGCTGATCTATGACAGTAGGGCGGTATGAATGCCAAAGGATCAATTGCGCGACTTCGCCGAGCGTTACACCCCCCGCGGGGCCGCCGAGGCTACCCCAACGACCGCATTGCGGCCGGATCGTCGGCAAACGGAAACTGACGCGGTCCGCAAACGGGGTTCGCGGAGAATGAGAATCGTGCGGCCCACCCTACCCTGAATCTTAAAGGACCACAAGCGGTCTCGTCTCTTTGGAGTCTCTATGGCAAACGTGGTGCGGAAACCACCCGCATTGCACAGAGCACAGTCCCTCAATGAATTTAACTACTCGTATCGCAGCGCCATCATCGGATCGACTTTGGTCGCTCGGCGCGCTGGTATGTAGCAGGCGAGGAGGGCAATGCCCGAGATCAAGAGCGACATGGTGCCGAACGCGACGGGGTCGAGTGATCTCAGTCCAAAGAGCACGTCCGGAGAGCCGACGTCCCCCGCCAAAGCTGAAGCGAGCACGTGGGCCATAGCAACAGAGCCCGCCAAGCCCACCATCGTGCCCATGGCCACCAGTTTCGCCCCTGCCGAAGGACGAGTTTTACTTCGGCGCGATTCGCGCCAAGCGCCACGCGGATGCCGATCTCGCGAGTACGCTGGCCGGCCACGTAGCTGACGATCCCGTAGATCCCTATTGCCGACAGGACCAGTGCCAGCGAGCCAAGGACCACTGCGATGGCGGCTCCTACGCGCGCAGGGAGCTTTTGAAACCACACGGCGTCATCGAGAGTGTGAAATCCAGACGCGCCGGAATCGACGCTGGCAACTGAAACCGGCAGGCCGCTCGCGACAACATCGAAGCAACACGATCTCACGATAAGCCCGGAGAAGACGCTGTTTGAGTTCCGGTAATACAAATATTCCGGATCGGAGAAGAGAGATCCTCCATATCCTTCTCGCACCTGCCTTGTAAGCCTTACAAGGCGATTGGACTGTTTGCCTGGTGCGGGCCGCAGCGCCACAATGTTGAACGCAGTAAACAGAGTAGTATTCACACCGATGCCCACGGCGAGCGTCAGCACCGCTGTAATCGTGAACCCAGGGCCTTTGCGCAATATGCGGAGCCCGTACCGGACATCCTGCACGAGCGTTTCGATCAACGCTACGCCCCGCGCGTCACGGCATTCCTCGTTGACCTGTTCCATCCCGCCAAACGCCAGCCGCGCCCGCTGAACAGCTTCTGAACGCGAAAAACCTGACCTGACATACTTCTCCACCTGCTCATCAAAGTGGAAGCGCAACTCCTCATCGAGTTCGCCCTCCACGGCGTTCCGGTGGAAGAGTGCCCGAAAAGCAAGCATGTCCATGCTCCTATGCCATATCGAGCACTTGTGCCATGCCATGGCTGCGCTTAGCTTCCGCCAAGCTCCGGATTCAGTCTCCAGCTGTTTTCGAGCTTTTCGTCAGTTCATAATACTTGGCACGGGCGACTGTTGTCGGACACGCCCCAGTGGGCTTTGATCCACCCCCGGCGCTCGAGCCGGTGCAGAGCTGGATACAGCGAGCCCTGCTGGACCTGAAGCACGTTACTAGAGATCTGCTGAATCCGCTCGGAAATTGCCCACCCATGCTGCGGTTCGAGTGCCAGCGTTTTCAGGATAAGGAGATCCAGGGTGCCCTGCGGCAGGTCAATGCGTTCGTGTGCCATCCTTTACCCTTTCACTTCTACAAAACACTACATCTACCACTCGCGTTGTCGAAGTGCAAGGGTAGACGCACTCTCCAGAAACGGGGTTCTCGCAACTTGGAGGTAGCGACGTCGCACCCGCGGAACCGAAACGCGCCACGAGACCCCAGTGCAGAAGGGTCGGTTCCTATGCACTAAGAAACCTTTTTCGAGCGGCCTGAAGAAGCTAGTGGCGGGCGGCACGCACCTCCGTGACAACCTCGCGGACGGCTCGGACAACTGCTTCCGGCTCTTCGTACGGGATGCCGAAACTGGCATCCGGAACAACTACCTGTCGGCCTCGCGTGGAGAGGTGCGCCAGTTGTGGCTGCAGTTGATGGACCCAAATCTCGAAAAATACGGAAGCCTCTTTTGTCTGAGCTGGATCGTCATAATCGAACTGCTTGGGCGAAGTGAGCACGATCAGCGGCCGGTCCTCGAGATTCCCTGCGGCGCGCACCTGGGCTACGTTATCCTCGAGCGTGCACCCTGCTGCCGCCGCCAAAGCTGTGGGTTGATTAGGAGAGCATCTCGAGCCGGAACCACTCATCGGTCCCCATCCCCTTGGGCGGAGGACCCGGCCGCAGTCTGGGGTATTGCGCAAGGAGTCGGATCAGGCCAATCCGGCCCATCACGGGCAGCAACGCACAACCGAGGCGGTAAATCGGTCGCGGTATCCGGGCGGCGGGCCCCTTCGCGAATTCGGGCTCGTAGACAAACTGGTCCGGGTGCGTCGCATCGACCAGCACCATGCCGGCCACCCCTTCGGGATAGAGGCTGGCGTAGATCCGGACTTGGAGACCGCTAGCGGCCTCCCCGACGAGAACATACGGCGCCTGAATCCGCGCCGCTTGAAGCAGTGAGTGCAGATCCTTTGCAATCGCGGTGCCTGTCCTTGGGGTCAGGGGGGGCTGGATCGCTCCAGCCATAACCCGCACGGTCGTACCAGCACACCTGAGTGAACAGCGCGATCCCGGGCTGCACCCGCATCCAACCATAGCCCGCCGTGTGCGGGCTCATTTCCAGAATGACAGCAGGACCGCCTTCACCCGTGCAGTAGAGATTGAGCGTTCGCAAGTTGGCAAGGTGTCCAGATATGGATGTCGGACATGTGAGGACGAGGGGAAATGGATCATGGACTAGAACCGGAACTTATGGCCCGCCAACTTCCGGATGGCGGTATTTTATTTAATAGTGATACAGGAGTTGGCCCCATTTTGTGACCTGCCGCGATAGACTTTGTTATGACCATGGAAGATGCTCCAGCTACGCAGGCTGAGGGCGGGGAAGTAGTCGGTCAAAAATCGGCCAGGGTTTCTTTTAAAACCAGAGGAGGTGCGTGTCCGCACCAATGTCCAACTCCGGCTTCCAAGCCGCGATGTCCATTCTTTCTCACGTATATTTCGCGCCGATCCTGGGCAGGCTGATCCGGGCGAGAGTGCCGGATCTGCTCGCCGGCGAAGCGGTCCGCTCGGCAGAACTGGTAAACCAAGCGGGCCTTCACCCGCTTTCCACCGTCAGGGCGGTGCGCGCGCTGACGGCGTTCGGAGTGAGGTGGCGCCGTGCACGTTCGTGAATAGTGAAGCTTCGAGCTTGTTTCGGGATGCACCCGGCGGTCTCCGGAATTACGCGCTGTTCGCCACTTCGGAACAACGGCGCTCGGGCACAGCCTGGAGACGGGACAAGCGGCACACACCACGCCCTTGGGCAGAGCGTATGGGAGCACATGCGCGACCACCCGGACGATAACGCGGCCTTCAACCGGGGACTGGCGGAGATCCGCAAAGACGAGCAGGCCGCAATTGCTGCGGCGAACGACTGGGCTGGCGTGACGTCGGGTGCGGATGTAGGAGCGGGAGCAGGTGCGCTGCTGGCTTCTATCGTTGCCGGGAATCCCGGCGTTCGGGCCATTCTGTTCGACCGACCGGACGTGCTGCCCGACGCGGACCACCTGCTCGCGGGACGAGGAGTGCGAGAACGGTGCGAGTTGGTCGGAAGAGGCTTTTTCGAGCCGATGCAAGTCAAAAAGTCAAGGGAGACGTCTGGATTCTCAGCCAGGTTCTGCACGACTGACCGGATGCGGAGTGCCGGACGATACTGTTGCGGTGCCGGGAACGGATGAGCTCCGGGGGACCGGCTGCCGGTCGTCGAGATGGTTCCGGTGCCGGGCCAACCGGATGTCGGGATCTCCCTGCTTGACATTGCAATTGCAATGATGATGTTCGGCGACGAGGCTCGGCAACGGACCGAGGAGGAGTACAACGAGTTATTTGCGGCGACCGGACTTGGTGCGGCGCGTGTGGTGGGGACGGGGACGGCCTTCAGTATTTTGGAGGTGAAGCCGCGTTAGCGGTCAACTCGACGCCGGACTTTGCCCGCATCGAGCGTCGGATTGCAAAGTTGACTTCAATCCACCAGAGCTTCGTAAGCCATCCTCTTGAACTGACCGGCGGCCACGACTTCGTTGCTGGGCAACACATTGACCAGGAAGACGCCGACCATGTGTTCCTTGGGATCAATCCAGAAACTGGTTCCCGCCGCGCCTCCCCAATTGTATTCCCCCTCAGAGCCGACGTTCGCTGACTTGCCGGGACCCAAATTCACGGCAAACGTCAAGCCGAAACCGTAGCCTTCCGCCGGCACGCCGCCGACGCGAGCAAGGGCGCCGAGATGATCGCTCCTCATCAGTTCGACCGACTTGCGGCCGAGAATACGCACGCCTTCCAGATCGCCGTCGTTCAGCAACATACTAACGAATCGTGCATAGTCGTCAAGGGTCGACACCGAACCTGCTCCGCCCAACAGCAGCGTCGGTTTCTTTTTGAAGTTCTCTTGCGCCGGGGCCGTGGAGGGTTCGATGCCGCCGCCCTTTTTAGGCGCGTACAACACCGCCAGACGACTCCATTTTTCTTCCGGCACAAAGAACGCCGTATCCTTCATACCGAGCGGACGGAAAATTCGCTCCGAGAAAAACTGGTCGAGCGGCTTGCCGGAAGCGACCTCCACGAGACGCCCCAGCACGTCGATCGAGAGGCCGTAATGAAACGTCGTGCCAGGCTGGTGGTTTAAAGGAGCTGTGGCCAGCCGCCTTACCGCTTCCGCCAAATCGAAGGACACCCACCCGTTTCCGCCCTCCACGCCCAGCTTCTTGTAGGCCGGCTCGCCGTTTTCATCTTTCGGCCCGGCGTAGTCGAGGCCACTGGTGTGCCGGAACAGGTCGCGGACGGTGATCGGATGATCCGCGGGAACGGTGTAGTACGTCCGCTTGCCGGCCGCGTCAAACGATTCCTGAGCCACGCTCATCTTCGTGAACTCCGGAAGATACTTCGATACCGGATCGGTGAGCGAAAACTTGCCCTCTTCGTATAGAATCATCGCGGCGACGCCTGTGATGGCCTTCGTCATCGAGTACATACGCACGATCGTGTCGGGCTTATACGTACCCCAAGTCTCCCGGAAGATGACTTTACCGTTCCGCGCGATGAGGCCGGAAGCGCCGTTCAGCCGGCCTGCGGTGATATGTTCCCGCATCAGGGTGTTGATCCGGTTCAGGCGATCGCTGGAGAAACCAGCCTGTTCCGGAGCGGCAGTAGGCAAACTCGCGCCGACTACCAACGATGCGACCAAACAGAAGACGAGTAGAATCCGCATGAGCGCGAATCTATCACAAAGGCAGACGCCACGTGTGCGACGGAGTTAAAAGCCCAAGTTATAAAGCAGTTCCGGAACTCAGGGCGGACCGTGAAGCCCAGGAGATACCGGGGTATCTCAACTTGGAAGTGATGAGTCGCGGTCTCGGGCCGGCCTTACTGAGGTGACTCGGCCTGTTGAGAAAGACGCCGGACCTTGGGCTTAACGAGCGATTCAGCGTTAAGCGGCGTTGATCGCCGCAACTTTGACGTCTCGCAGGGCTTTGATATCTCGCATAGGAGGCTGGCCGAAGAAACGGCTGTATTCCCGGTTGAACTGACTTACGCTCTCGTAACCGACTTCGTACGCCGCGCTGGAGGCATCAATCCCATCCATCAGCATCCGCTGCCGCGCTGCCTGCAGCCTAAGCTGCTTCTGGTATTGCAGCGGGCTCATTGCCGTCAACGCACGGAACTGATGGTGGAGCGTCGACACGCCCATTCGTGCGGCCGCCGCGAGTTCCTCCATATGCAGCGGTTTGGTGTAGTTGGCTCTGAGCCAAGCGATCGCTCTTGCAGTTCTGTGGCTCAGATCGCCTCTCGTTGCGATGGCGCGGAGTCGCTCTCCCTGCGGAGTTCTGAGGATGCGGTAGACGATTTCACGCTGGATCAAGTGGCTGAGGAACGGTATGTCCTCAGGAGTCTCGAGCAGCTCGATGAGCCGGGCGCAGGCGCCCAGCAATCCGGCCGTGGTCTCGCCAACAGCCAATCCCCGCCGTTGAGAAGAGCCTTCGCGTTCTGGCAGATCTTCCCGGCTCAGGACCTCCCGCACTGTCGGCATGTCAAGCCGGAGAAGCATCGAGAGCAGGGGCACCTCTTCCGAGGCTTCGACGATTTGGCTTCGAACGGGAACATCGATCGATGACAGAAGAAACGACGACCCGTCGCACAGGTACTCCGTCCCTCCGAGGTTTATGAGTTTTCGCCCCTGCACGAACACGGTGAGGCTTGGTTCGTACGTAGCCCGGTAGCAGGCACTGGGGGCCGTGCGGCGGAAAAGGACGAGGCCGGTTATGGCTGTAGGATGCTCTCCCGGCGATGGCGCACGCGCGGCAATCCTGAGGGCCAGCGCCGCCCGCATCTCCATCGCCGACCGCTTCGGGTCTCCGTGCTCTTCTGTGAGTTTCGCCATTTTCTCGAATTCCCTTCTTCTCGAGCGTACCGCCGGAATGGTCTCGGTGTGCACAAATTCCGATATCCAAACAGGATCAGGCAAAGAATCGGCAGGATCGGGAAAGCGGCTGGACGACACGTTTCGGTAGTTTGGGATTGAGGGACAGCGTGAGACTGCGCCGTAGTGGCGAAAAGGAACAGCAACAATGCAAAAACGCAAACTTGGAAAAAGCGATTTTGAAGTCTCAGCTCTCGGACTCGGCTGCATGGGCATGAGCGCGAATTATGGTCCACCCGCAGACAGGCAGGAAATGATCGCTCTCATTCGAGCGGCTGTGGACCGTGGCGTCACCTTTTTCGATACGGCCGAGTCATATGGCCCATTCACCAACGAAGAGCTCGTCGGCGAAGCCCATGCGCCTATCCGCAATCAGGTAGTGATCGCAACCAAGTTTGGTCATGATCTCGATCCGGAGACGGGAAAGCGACGGGGCCGCAACAGCCGTCCAGAGCACATCAAGCAGGTTGCCGAGGCGGCGCTCAAGCGCCTCAAGACCGGCGTGATCGATCTTTTCTATCAACACCGCGGCGACCCGAACGTACCGATCGAAGATGTGGCGGGAGCGGTGAAGGACCTGATTCAGCAAGGCAAGGTCAGGCACTTCGGCCTTTCGGAAGCAGCAGCGCCAACGATCCGCCGGGCGCACGCCGCACAGCCCGTTACTGCCATTCAGAGCGAATACTCCCTATGGGCCCGGGATCCGGAGGCGGAAGTGCTGCCGACGTGTGAGGAACTTGGGATCGGGTTCGTTCCCTGGAGCCCTCTGGGCAGGGCTTCCTCACGGGCAAGGTTGATTTCGTCATGGCCTTCGACACACGCGATATCCGGTCCGTGTTCCCGCGCTTTACGCCAGAAGCCCGGAACGCCAACCAGCCCATCGTCGATCTGCTCCGCGAGATCGCAACACGGAAGAAGGCGACACCGGGTCAGATCGCGCTCCCTTGGCTGCTGGCCCAGAAGCCCTGGATGGTTCCGATCCCGGGCACGCGAAAGCTGCAGCGTTTGGAGGAGAACCTTGGAGCAATGGCGACCGAACTCACTCCGGACGACCTCCGTGAGATCGATATCGCCACATCGAGGATCAAGGTGCAAGGCCCCAGGGGCACTGGACAAGAGCAATATCTTTGAGACGTTAAGACAGGGGGAAAGAGAAAAGTGCAGAAACGCAAACTTGGTAGAAGCAATCTGGAAGTTTCAGCGATTGGACTCGGCTGCATGAGCATGAGTGGTGGCTACGGCCCGGCCGGGGACAAGCAGGAAATGATCTCCGTCATCCGGGGGGCCGTCGAGCGTGGCGTCACATTCTTCGATACTGCTCAAGTCTATGGCCCGTTCGCCAACGAAGAACTTGTGGGCGAAGCCCTTGCTCCCTTGCGTGGGCAGGTAGTGATCGCGACGAAGTTCGGGTTCAGATTCGAGCACGATGGGAGTCCGCGTTCAGTAGGTCTCGATAGCCAGCCGGAGTATATCAAGGAGGGCGTCGAGGGATCCCTGAAACGACTCCGAGTCGACGCGATCGACCTCTTTTATCAACACCGTGTTGACCCGGAGGTGCCAATCGAAGACGTAGCGGGAGCCGTGAAGGACCTCATCAAGGAAGGCAAGGTGAAGCACTTTGGCATGTCTGAAGCAGCAGCCCAAACCATCCGCCGGGCGCATGCGATTCAACCGGTCACGGCGGTCCAAAGCGAATACTCGCTCTGGTGGAAACGCCCGGAGGCTGAAGTATTGCCACTGCTGGAGGAACTCGGGATCGGCTTTGTTCCGTATAGTCCTCTCGGCAAGGGATTCCTTACCGGGAAAATCAAGGTAGACACGACGTTCGCCGACACCGACCTTCGCAGCCGCATCCCTCGCTTTACACCCGAGGCCCGGAAAGTGAATCAGGCCCTGGTTGGTCTGCTTGGTGTTATCGCGGAAGGGAAGAAGGCGACACCTGCTCAGATCGCGCTCGCCTGGCTGCTTGCACAGAAGCCATGGATTGTTCCAATCCCAGGCACCACGAAGCTGGCGCGCGTCGAGGAGAACATCGGAGGGGCCGCCGTCGAACTGGCCCTGGACGATCTCCGCGAGATCGGCAGCGCCGCCTCGAAGATCACTGTACAAGGAGCTCGGTACCCCGAAGAGCTGGAGCGATTGACATATCGCTGAGGGATTCGAGACAAGGAGATAAGCCATGCGAGGAGCTGTTCTCTACGGCCCGCGCGACGTGCGTTTCGAGGAGCGCGACGTCCCGAAGATCATCAAACCGACCGATGCCATTGTCAGGATCTCGGCCACTTGCGTGTGCGGGTCTGACCTGTGGCCGTACCGCGGCATCAACCAGGTTCCCCGGCCGACGCCGATGGGGCACGAGTACTGCGGCATCGTCGAGGAGGTCGGACACGCCGTCACCTCGATCAAGCCCGGCCAGTTCGTCATCGGTTCGTTCTTCGCCTCCGACAACAGCTGTCCCAACTGTCAGATCGGATACCAGTCGTCCTGCGAGCTCAAGGAGTTCGTCAGCACTGCGCAGGCGAGTATCTTGCGCGTCCCGCTCGCGGACGGCACCCTTGTGGCCACGCCGGCGGTTCCCTCACAGGACTTGATCCCGAGCCTGCTGACGCTCTCTGACGTCATGGGCACCGGATGGTTTGCCGCCGACGCGGCCAACGTAAAGCCGGGCTCGACGGTGGCGGTCGTCGGTGACGGTGCGGTCGGCCTGCTCGGTGTCCTCTCCGCAAACCAGATGGGTGCGGGGCGGATCATCGCGATGAGCCGTCACGAGTCGCGGCAGAGACTCGCATGCGAATTTGGCGCGACGGACATCGTGACCGAACGCGGTGACGAGGGCGTGGCCCGCATCAAGGAACTGACCAGCGGAATGGGCGCTGACTCGGTATTGGAGTGCGTTGGCACTCAGGAGTCGATGGTGCAGGCGATTAGTTCCGCCCGCAAAGGCGGCTACGTGAGCTATGTCGGCGTCCCGCATGGTGTCGAGTTCGATGGGGAGAAGCTGTTTTACTCCCATGTCCACCTCCACGGTGGTCCCGCTCCGGTGCGCCGCTACTTACCCGAGATGATCAAGTTAGTGTGGAACCGAAAGATTGACCCTGGCAAGGTCTTCGATCTGACTCTGCCTCTCGATCAGGTGGCGGAGGGGTACCGCGCGATGGACGAGCGGCGTGCCATAAAGACACTATTACGACCGTAACTCGCTCTCCGCTCTGGTGCGATGACGCCCGGCGCTTAAGGAGATGAACGATGACCATATGGCCGAAAGACGAGCTGCGCAAAATTGCTGAAGCCGATGACCTGCACATCTCACCGTTCCGTGAGGACGGGCGGACGTACGGCACTCCTACGTGGATCTGGTCCGTGGTGGTCGATGACGCACTCTACGTGCGCGCTTACAACGGTCAGAACTCTCGTTGGTATCAAGCCGCGATGCGGCAGAAGGCGGGCCGGATCACTACCGCCGGCATCACGAAGGAAGTCACATTCGAGCCGGCCGACGGGGCGATCAATAACCGCATCGACGACGCGTACCGGGCGAAGTACAAGGGCAGCGAATATCTCAGCCCGATGATCGGCAGACGCGCGCGCTCCGCGGCCGTCAAGGTGATGCCGCGCGAGGCGAACGCACGTTGAATAAAGGTATCGGAAGGAGGAGAGATCTATGCCTCACGTAATCGTGAAGTTATGGTCAGGGAAATCAGAACAGCAGAAGACTCGTCTCGCTGACGCCATCACCAAAGACGTCACGGACATTCTGCATTACGGGGAAGAGTCGGTTTCGGTGGCGACGGAGGAAGTCAAATCTCAGGATTGGGCAGAGAAAGTGTAGACCCGACATTCAAAACAAATGGGACAAGCTCTACAAAAAGCCCGGAGACGACGTGAATGACCTGTGAGTGGATCACTCAGACGAGTTCGAGAAACGCCCCCAGTAGCATGTTAAACAGTTTGCTCGAGTAGTTCGACGAAACGTGAGATCGACAAAATATGAATATCAAACGAGCTGGCTCGCAGGCTTCCGCCAAGGGGTCGTCGGCATGGTTCACCGGCACCGTGCGGATTGATCCGCTTTTTCAGGCGCCTGATCCGGCGCTCGTTTCAGGCACCAGCGTAACTTTCGAGCCGGGCGCGCGCACGGCCTGGCATACGCACCCGCTCGGTCAGACACTCATCGTAACGGCGGGTTGCGGCTGGGCGCGGCGTGAAGGCGGACCGATCGAGGAGATTCGGCCCGGTGACGTGGTTTGGTTCCCGCCCGGCGAGAAGCACTGGCATGGAGCTACGCCGACTACGGCCCTGACGCACATCGCGATTCAGGAAAAGCTCGATGGCAGGGTCGTGGATTGGATGGAACAGGTCACTGACGAACAATACCGGAAGGGATAACGCCGCCGGCAACCGGCTGACGCGGCGTTGACGCGGTGATCTGGACAGGAGCTGCGGAGAGATCGTCAATTAGTGACTCGCCAATGCACTCGGGGACAAGCGGATTAGTCCTCGTAAGTCGGCATGGCTACTCCGTAGTCGGTGTTCTCACATCGGCGGAGCCAGCCACGTCTCTGGTTACTCATCCACCATGACTTGGCGATTTGTTTGATTTCGCAGCCCGTGAGTTCGGTATCGAACCACGGTCACACCCTTGTAATCAGCGGGGTTCGTGCTTCTCGCAGCCACATCGCCCAGAAGCGGACTTCCGCGGACCTATCCGAAAGAGTAAGTTCAACGTCGGCTACTCGACCCGGTGGAGTATTGGCTTGGGCTGCGCTCCATGCGCTCCCGATCCACGCCCGCCGGACGAGCAGCGCAGAGGGGTCAGTACAACGGGACTATCCGATTTCTTAAGTGCCATGGCCCCATAGCTTCTTCCGGATACCTTTCAGGACCCGCTCCGTCCAGGCCCCAAAGGGCTGGTCGGTAGTGAGGTAGGTCCAAACAGCGCCGCGGTCCCCGAAGCTTACGCTACCGTCTGCCTCGGCTTTTGCAAGGCGGCGCGCTACTTCCGCTGGTATGGCGGCCTCCAGTTCCGGGAACCATTCATCGATTTGTCGCAGAAACGTGAAATGTGGGTCGCGGTAGTCGACACCCACGAAAAAGCCCGGAACAGCGGCGTAGGATTGCCAAGGGATGCCCGCGCGGAAGTCCTCCAGCCGGGCGAGATAATCCACCCACAGATCGTCGATCACGCGCAACGTGATCTGCCGCTCCAACTCAGACCGGCATTGAGCGGTACCGTCGAGCACCGACTGGCGATAGGTGTGAATTTTATTGCGCTGACCTTCGACGGGAACGTCGTAGCGGTGCAGAAACTCGCGCTGATCCAGGTGCTGGCCCTCCACCAGGCGTTGTATGGAAGCCGGATCGTCGCGGTACCGCGAGTCGAGGTCATCATACTTCACCATCAATGGGTCTTCCAGCGAGACAAAGAACCGTGAGCAGCCCGGATCACCCTGCCGGCCAGCGCGTCCGCGCAGTTGGTTGTCGATGCGGCGGCTCTCGTGCCGGTTGGTACTGATCACGTACAACCCGCCGAGCGCAGCCACCCCCTTCCCAAGGCGAATATCCGTGCCCCGCCCGGCCATATTCGTGGATATCGTAACGGCGCCGCGCTGGCCAGCCTGCGCGATAATCGCTGCTTCCACCTCGTCATCGCGCGCGTTCAAGACGCGGTGCGGCACCTCCGCCAAGCTTGCGCTCAGCCTCTCCGATTCCTCCACGCTCGCCGTTCCCACGAGGATGGGCTGTCCGGTAGAGTGCACACGCCTTATCTCTTCGACGACCGCCTGTTCCTTTTCGGCTTTCTTCGCAAACAGCATGTCCGGTTGATCTAGCCGGATTACCGGTCGGTTGGTAGGTATCGTCTCCACCCACAGGCCATACACGGTTTGAAACTCGATGGCCTGGGTAGAGGCAGTTCCGGTCATCCCGCAAACCCGCGGATAGAGCGCTACCAGATGTTGAATGGTGGTGGACCCGAGAACCATTCCTTGGGATTTCGGGGCCACACTCTCCTTGGCTTCCACTGCAGTATGGAGTCCCGCCGGCCAGCGGCGGTTCAGAGCAATCCGGCCCTTGAATTCATCCACCATCTCGATGGCGCCGCCCTTGACCAGGTAATCCACATCGCGGCGAAGAAGCGCGTGGGCTTCGAGTGAGTCCTGCACGGCAGTGTGTAGGCGGAGGTTGCGTTCCTCGAAGAGGTTGCCGCAGCCGAATGCATCTTCTACTGCGCGGATGCCGGCGTCGGTCAGGGCAGTGTTGTGGCCGCCTACGTCGACTGTGTAGTGCGCCCCAGGCCGCAGCCTGCGTACCACCTGATCGACTGCATATGCTGGAGCAGTGTCGTCAGCATCGCCGCCGGCGATGACTAGCGGAATGCGGGCCTCATCGATCAGAATAGAGTCGACCTCGTCGATGACAGCCGCGAAAAACGGGCGGTGCACTTGCTCGTCGAGGCGAAGTGCCAGCCGATCACGCAAGACGTCGAAGCCGATCTCGTTCGCAGTCGCATACGTGACGTCGCACGCGTAGGCGGCGCGGCGTTCGGCAGGCGTCATGCCTTGCTGTACATACCCAGTGGAGAGTCCAAGAAATCGATAGATGTCCTCCATCCAGCGCGCATCACGACCCGCCAGGTAATCGTTGGCGGTCATGACATGCACGCCCTTCCGAGCACGAGCGAGCCACGCCACGGCCGGCACGGCTGCGAGTGTCTTGCCTTCGCCCGTCTGCATCTCCGCGATGCTGCCGTGAGCGAGCGCCAGCGCCCCGCGAAGCTGTACATCATACATTTCCTGACCCAGAATCCGCGATGCGGCTACCGCCGCAGCCGCCATGAACTGCAGTAAGCTACTCGCCCGCGTTGCTACGTCCCGAAGCTGGTCATCGCTCACTCGGGCGAGTTCAGCGCGTATAGCGTTGATCCGCCGGATGGCGAACCGGTCGCGGTCGAAAGACGCGATTAACGAACGTAAGAATTGTCGCACTCCACCCTCCTCACGGGGCGCTACATCAGGCCGAAGGGAGCGTGGATTTGCTCCGCTCCACCTGGTCTGGCATTTAGCAACCTGCTGTTTTACAGTTGGCTCTACGCGCGGATGGGGCTTGGTGGCGGACGTTGAAAGACCGAACGAAGCAATAATTCGGCCCGCCGCGAATTAGGCGGCCACTCAATCGTTGGCATCACCCTTGACGCTACGGCGGATTCAGACTGCTGCGGTAGACGGCGCGGCACACGGCGCGCTCGTTGACGAGCCGAAACGACGGTTTCCGCAACGGAGACGGTGAACATGCTCGACCCCGCGGCGCCGAATGTAAAGAAGGGGAGTAGAAGTGCCGCTAACAGCCGAGCTGTGAATCGCGATCTCACTTCACACCAGTATGGCATGAGCATCACGTCCAGCAAGTCGCAGACGGTCTAAAGCCGCTCCTTCAAGTAGTCTGGGACCGTGCCCTCCGTAACGGAGACCCAATCAGGGACAGGCGAGATTTCGTAATAAGTGCGGCGATCTTGACAACAATTGCCGCCTCTCGATTGCGGAACGCCACCCGCAGTGGATACATTCCCATCGGCGAGAGCGATCGGCCGCGTGCCTGCCAATCCGTTCCCGCGGGAAACAGGAAACGGGACCCGGCCGCCGTCGGCTCGAACCCGCACTTGCCCTGACCTCAGAGGGAACGGTAGGGTGTGTCCATGGACGCTCGTCTCATCTTCGCCGGCCTCGCAGCAGCGCTCGTGACAGCGCTGCCTTCGGATTCGATGAGGGCGTCGCAGGCCGAACAGACCGCGGCACCGCGCGAAAGCCGTATTCCGGTTGGAAAGGCGTCGCTCGCCTGAGCGGCAAAGAACGCAACTTTACGGGCGAGCACTTCTGGGCCCGCGGTTACGCAGTATCGACCGTCGGGTTCGAACTGGAACAGGTCCGTCAGTACATCCGCGAGCAGGAAACGGCGGATGGAGCAGCCGGACAATTCTGAACCACCCAGTAAGGCGCGCACCGCGCGACGCCTAGACCCATGGACCTGCCGTCTTTGAGACGGCCCAGCTCATCAAGCCACCCGCTCCGCGGGGGGGTGTCTGACTAGGAATTGTGCTGGCTAACTGGACACCGGTAGCCGAAACTTCCACATTGCTCTTTCCAGGTTTGCGCTTCTGCATTTTCTAAACTCCTACTACACCCGGCTAGCTCCAGCCTGTTGAGGAAGCGCCGATTTTCTCATGGAGTCGTGTCCAACATCGCACTGCAAGTCAACCATCGAGCACTATCCAAGCGGGAGCGTGGTCGCTGGCGTTTTCCTCACCGCGAACCCATCGGTCTACACCCCCGTGCACGAGTCGATCGCACGCTGTTGGAGAGAGAAGGAGATGATCCAGCCGCATCCCCTTGTCTAAAGGCCACCGGTTACGCTCGTAATCCCAGAACGTCCAGAGCGGCCCCTCCGGTTGCAGTTTTCGCAGAGCGTCCATCCAGCCTTGAGCTAGCAGCCGAGCATAGGCTTGGCGACTCTGAGGTTGAATCAGTGCGTTGTTATCGAGCGATCGCGTTGGATAGATGTCCTGCATAGTCGGTACTACGTTGTAATCGCCGGCCAAGACGACAGGCACGCCGGCCTTCATGAGTTCCGCGCCGTGCTCGATTAAACGTTCGAACCAGGCCAATTTGTAATCAAACTTCGGACCGGGTTGAGGATTTCCGTTCGGCAGGTAGATGGAAGTGATCAGCACACCATTTACCGCCGCCTCGATATAGCGTGCCTGGCGATCCTTAGGATTCCCAGGCAAGCTGGATCGCGTCAGCACCGGATCCCACTCCCGCGCCAGGATCGCTACGCCGTTCCAGGAACGTTCGCCTAGCCAGACTCCGCGATACCCGAGGTCACGAAGGCCACTTACCGGAAATGCTCGCTGCTCTACCTTGAGCTCCTGGAGGCAAACGACGTCGGGCTGCGCTCTTGCGAGCCACGCCATGAGATTATGCAGGCGCTTGTTGATGTTGTTGATGTTAAAAGTGGCGATCTTCAATGGCCCGGCCTCACGCGAAAAGACCATTCTGGCCTGACCCGAGTGTCACACTGCAAGTACTTCGTTGGGTAGGACGCGTTTTGAGGATGAAGTAGCCATCGCCGTCGAATGTAGTTTGATCGAAGCTCAACCCGCTCACCGGCCCGATGGGATCAGTACGGGAAAACGCCCATCGCAGCTGCGATGCCGAACAAAACGCGACCGAGCCACTTCTACTACGTCAAAGTGGATCACGCCGACCATCCACGCGGTAACGCAATAAACGCTGCGGCGTTACCCGCGAGTCACCGACGGAGGCCCGCACCGCCACATTCCATTAACGCCGTTTCACAAAGCCGAACTTAACTTCCGGTCCCATCCTTAGGCCTCGGCATGTATCTGCACTAGACTTAATCCATGATCCGTCAGATCGCGCCTCAGTTCTTCACCACGGACATTCCCGCCACTCTCGCCTATTACAAAGACAAGCTCGGCTTCGAATGTCTGGGCATGTGGCAAGATCCGCCAGTCTACGCCATCGTTGCGCGCGACCAGCACGCGATTCATTTCCGTTGCGCCGAGCCGCCCACAGCCAATCCCGATAAATATTCGGACGAACTGCTCGACGCCTACCTATTCGTTGAAGATGCGGACGCGCTTTATTCTGAGTACGCAGCCCGAGGCGTGGAGTTCACTCGGAATCTCGCCAACATGCCGTGGAAATCGCGCGAGTTTGTAGTGAAGGATTGTGGGGGTCGTCTTCTCGCCTTCGGCGCAAACCTGTAGTCAATCCCGGTTGCCCACCCACAAAACTGCCTCACCTCCCAACTAGATCTTGTGTGGTTGCGAAGTTGCGAGTTTGCCGCGAGTGACCTCTAGAATTTCAGGTCGCTACTTCGCCGTCAGGGAGGAGTGATCTCGAATCGTCGCGCGCGTTCGCACTCCTGGTATGCAACACTAGCTAGGTTCATGGGCGTCCGTTTCACGGTCGTGGCGGCGCCGGCCGTCTTAGAAGCCTTGATTCTGCTGGCCGGTTCGGCACCGCGTCCAGCGCAGGCTCAACTCGTCGCGCCAGAGTCATCGCGTCCTGCTCGTGACCCCCCGCCCCCTATGTTCAGCCCATGGTACGCGGAGTCTTTGGGCGACATCCTGAAATTGGAGGAGTCCGATGTGGCCCGGCTCCAACAGAGGCTCGCGGCGAATCCGGAAGACTTCCCGACGCGGCTCAAGCTGATGGCGTACCATCAGCGCGCGGATCGGGCTGGCCGTAAGGAGGATCGCGCCCAACGGGTCCAGCATGCGCTCTGGCTGATTGAGCATCACCCGGATTCTGAGCTTTTGCACTCGCCCGTGTCGCGGTTCTCGCCGGGCGAGCTAACTCCCGCAGACTACCGGCGCGCCGTCGCCCTCTGGGATGCTGCCGCCAAAGCGAAATCGGGCGATGCAGCGGTGCAATGGAATGCGGCATCATTCTTTCAGGATCTGGATCCCGAACGCTACATGCGCTATCTGGAAGCCACCGCCGCGGCCGATCCGAACCATCCGTTCGCCCTGCGACCGCTGGCGGATTTCTATGTCCTCTCGATTCTGGGGCGTGGGCAGTTGGCGGCGCGGGCGCAGGCAGGGTTGGAGGCGTCGAACAACGTATGGGTGCTCGGTAACGCCGCCTACATGTTTCAGAGCCAGTACAATCGAATGTTCCAGATGGGAGTTCCGAACCCCCGCGCTGCCGAGTTGGCCGAGCGCTACTTCCTGCGTGCCAAGGCTCTCGATCCGAAACTCAGCCGGCAGGCGATCCTACCACAGCTCGACCCGCAAGGGATTGCGAGTGCGCGTCAGGCCGAGTTGCGGGGCCAGCGGGATTGGGAGGCGCGCGCCGGGGAGGCGACCGGCAAGATGCGTCGTCTCCCGGTGGAGGCATTCCCTGAACTCCCGTCGGCTGTTGCCGGAGCGCTGCGTAACCGGAACTGTAGAGCGCCTCAGCCATCGGCCCGCGGCGCTCCCCGCAACGTGATTCGCGGTCAGTTCTTCGCCAAGGGAGAAGCCGGTTGGGCGGTGTTGTGCTCCGTGAACAACTCGACGACGCTGCTCGCGTTTCGCAATGATCGCGACACCAATCCGGATACAGTCATCACCAGCGACGACAGGAACTATCTACAGGGGCTGGACGGCGGCAACGTTGGCTACTCACGAGAGATCACCGCGGCCGGTCGCGACTTCATCATGCGCCACTACCGCGCCTACGGTGGTCCTGAGCCTCCGCCGATCGACCACCAGGGCATCGATGACGCTTTCCTGGAAAAGGCTTCAATCACCTGGTATTTTCATAATGGTAAGTGGCTGCGGTTACAGGGTGCGGATTAGTCAGGGCCGGCGGATATTTGGACGCCCACAAACCTGAGAGTCGTCCCTTGGCTCCTGACTAACGGCAGTTGTGGGCGATCGGTCATCCCCGGTCGCCGAGTGGCGCGTAATCCTGGCCTGCGTCCGATGCCCGATGGCGGCCGGGTCAGGGTCTACGCTACTCCGTTACCCACGGCGCCGAACTGGTTTGAGATGACACAGTGGGATTTAATTAATGCCCGTAGGGCAGTCTGGCCGGCAGAGGAGGAGGAATATGCGACTTCGTGCGTTCATCATCTTGGCAAGCGTCACTATCGGTGGGGCTAATATCATTCAGGCGACCCCACAGCCGGGCCAACTACAATCCTCCCAGGATCACGTGAGCTGGGTCTCTGAGGCCTTGAAGCGAATGCAGACGATCAAGCCGGGTATGACAAGAGAAGCTCTTCTGACGGTGTTTACCACGGAAGGCGGTTTGTCTACGGGATTGCGACGGACATTCGTTAGTCGGGACTGCCCGTACTTCAAGGTCGACGTCGAATTCAAGGCCGTCGGTCGGCCTGACCGAGACAATGACGGACGCGTGACACTGGTCGAAGGCAGCGAGGACATCATTGTCAAGATCTCGCAGCCATATCTGCAGTTCAGTATTCTGGACTGATCGAAACGAAACAGTGTACATTCTGGTGAGCGCCCGGGCCGAAGTGGTGACTCTACCCCTACAGCGTAAGCGAGGATCTATCCCGGTACCACCCCGACACAAGTCAGCGACAGGCGTTTTTGCGGCACCTTGAGCCGCTCGCGCTCCCCCGGGCACTGCGTTTCTGGAAGGCGTCCGGCCGTACGTGGCTGATCGTTACGACACAATTTGTGCAACATATCGAACGGCCCCTTTCTCGCTTTCCTCGATGCCGCCAGGGCGAAGGGCACCATCACCGGGACAAACACGCGAACGCAACTGCCGAGAATACCGCTGTCAGCCATCCCCTTGATCCCGTTCGCTTTCTACAACCCTTCAACGTGGCCGTCGGCGACCAGGTTCGGCAGAAACTACGATCCTACTGGTAATAATACGCAGGGGCGTGTAACGGTGGTATTCGGCGGCAATTGGGCAAAGGCCGCACCAATGTGCAGGATTGGAACTGCTGGAGGTTGGGGTAGTTCGCCGAGCGCTTGCGATGGTCGAGCACCAGGGAATATTGACGCTCGATCCTTAATTGCCACCGATACTGTGACAGCTATCGCTCGTGAAAGTAATCGTTATAGTGTTGTCGTGACTGAACGGCTGCCCCGTTTGCAGCTCACTGACAGTGACATGTTCGTACTCAATCCAAAAAACGGAGGCTGCAGCGCCCATCACCGACGCCATGCGTCGAAGTTCCTTGCCTCGCATCGAATCTGGCACTAGCTCGCCGAGAAAGTCATACATTCGTTGTTTCATCACCGCAGCATTAGAAACTTGTTCAGTTGTGGGCATTAAAGCTGGGACGTGTAATTTACATACCTGATTACTCGCTCCATAGTCGACAACCAAGTCGAATCCTGCTGGCATATGGAAGTTTTCCCTATTAAGGGGTGTGCCGTACTTCATGCGCAACGCAGCGGAATCGAGCTGGGCTACTGCTGGCAGAGTGAATGAGAAACAGCAGACTAGCAATTGAGCCAAATGCGGTTTTGAAACCATACGTTGAGTATACTCCCGACCTGAATCTTGGGCATGCCGGACCTCCAGTGCTGGCCAGTGCTGGCGGGTCCCGCCCGAATTGTCAGCCGTCCGAACTTGACTGGCGAAAGGGCGATGCTCTCAGGTCCTGCTTTCTCGCGAAGGGGCGAGTGATCCTGCCGGTGACGGCTCGCCGAATGGATAGCCACTGCGCCGTTGATCGCGGGTAATCGGTCCCGTCTTCAACGCCACCTTCCTGAAGCTCGTTTCACAGGCCTCATCGTCCGTTTAGCGAGGATCCACTCAGGAAAATAGCAGTATGGCGTAAGAGAGCGTCTCAGCTGTTACTCATCTCTGAGCACGACGTTCGGGTCTAGCCGCGATGCGCGCCACGCCGGCAGCCAACTGGCGAGCACTGCCACGGCCGTAATCGTCGCGATCACAAAGGCGATCGTCGCGGTATCTGTCGGTTGCACACCAAACAGCAGGGACGCAATCAGCCGATTTACGGCAAGCGCGCCTGCAAGGCCAATGGTGACACCTATCGCCGTGACCTGAAGCCCTTGCTTCATGATCTGTGTGAGCACGTGGGAGCGAGCTGCACCGAGGGCGACCCGAATACCAATTTCGCGCCGACGCTCCGTCACCATGTAGGAGAGGACACCGTAAGTGCCGATGGCTGCCAGTAGCAGCGCCAGTCCGGCAAATGTGCCCAATAGCTGCGCCAGGAGTCTCGGCCGGCGAATCGATTCGGCGAACACCGAATCCATGTTGCGAAGCCGCACGACGGGAACCGCGGCGTCCACTTCCCGAACCACTCGCTGGATCGTCCCTGACAACGCGGCCGGTGGCAGCGTCGTCCGCATCACCACATTCATACTCGGCGGAGAGACGCCGTGCTGGTCAAGGGATACATAAAGTTCAGTTCCTGCCGGGCGCTCCACCCCGCGCTGCCTGACGTCTTTGGCTACGCCGATCACCGTATGCCAGACATCATCGGTAGCGCCAAACGAACCACCCGGAGGCCGCAAACGCTGGCCAATCGGGTTCTGCCCCTTCCAGATCCTTTTCGCCAAAGTCTCATTGACGATGGCCACCTTGCCTTGCGACGCGTTGTCGGTCCGCTCGAAGCCGCGGCCGGCCACGATCGGGATGCCCATCGTCCCGAAATAGTCGCCCATGACGAATTGGTAGTAGTCGATGATTTCAAAGGTCCTTCCATCGTCGGAGGTGTAGTTCTCGATAGGAGTCGCGATCGCATCTGGAGTTCGATTCGGCGGCAGACCCGACATCGCAACCGTTCCCAGCACGCCCGGTACGGAGCGAAGCCTGTCGAGGACGCGCTGATATGCCTGCGCGCGTGTGTCGGGATCTGAATTCGCCATTGGCAATGTCATCGAGAACGTCACCAGCCGCGACCGGTCAAATCCTGCATCGATCCTCGTGAGGTTGTAGACTGTCTGAACTAGCAAACCCGCTCCGATAACCAGCATCACCGCGAAAGCGACTTGGGCTATCACGAGTCCACGACGGGCGTAATGACGCCAGGCACCGCTGGCGCCCCTTGCGCCCTCCTTGAGTGCAGTCACCATGCTACTCGTTCTCCCGCGCCCGAGCGACACGAATCCGAAAAGCAGGGCAGTCGCAGTCGAGAGACCGAGCGCAACCAGCAGAACGGGCAAATCAATCGTAAGCTCACTCGTCCGTGGGATGCCAGTCGGGTAAGCACGGATCAGCGCCCGCACGCCAGCGTTGGCTAGCCACAGACCCAGAATGCCAGCGGCTCCGGACATCACCGCACCTTCGGTTACTGACTGCCGGAGCAGCCGGCCGCGGCTGGCGCCGAGAGCAGCGCGCAGTACAAATTCACGTCTGCGTGACCCGGCGCGAGCCATCGTCAAATTTGCAAGATTCGCGCAGACGATGAGCAGCACGAATCCCACGGCGGCCTGCAGAACCCAGATCGGGCGGCTGGCATTCCCAACGATCGCGTCCTGTAACGCCCGCAATTGGAGGGTGTGGTCTACTGCTCGCAGGGGGCGGTTCGTGGGGACATGGTCTTTCGTGCCGACACGCTCGCCCCAGTCATCGACGAATGCGTTCAGCTCCGTCTGTGCCGCCTCGAAGGTGACGCCGTCTTTCAGTCGCGCAATGACGTATAGGACGTGGTCCCCGCGTTGCCGAGCCGTACTCGGGTGGAGCCAGAGGGGCAACCAAACCTGGGTGTGGTTATCCATGACGTCGGCCCCGGGCGGCATAATGCCAACGATTTCGTGGGGGCGGCCCTCGATTTCCACCTTTTGTCCCACGAGCGGTCGTCCTCCAAATGCTGTTCGCCACAATCCGTGCGAGAGAATTGCGATCGGTGGCGGTAGCGTCCCGGTCCAACGCGCGGTTTCTTCGTCACTGAAGAACCGTCCCTGCTCCGGCTGAATACTGAGCGTCTTGAGCAAATGTGCATCGACGGAGATCGAGCGCACCCGCAGAGGTCGATCCCCGGCGGTGAGGTTGACCTCGCCGGTTGTGTACGCCGCGCCGCCGGTCGAATAAGCGCCAACCGCCGCGAACGACTGGTTCATCTGGCGGAACTCCGTGTACTCTGGCGCAGAGAGCGCATTTCGGGTGCCCCCAATGGCCGGAGATTCTGCGGTCAGATACATCAGCTGATCGGGTTTTGGATAGTCGAGGGGCCGCAGCAGCACTCCCTGCACGATCGTGAAAATGGCAGTGTTTGCTCCGATCCCAAGCGCCAGCGTGGCGACGACAACTCCTGTAAACCCTGGACTCTTCGCTAAAGATCGAATCGTGTAACGTAGGTCTTGTACAAGATCCTCGACAAAGTTTACGCGGCGCATATCCTGGCACTCCTCCTTGTATTGCGCGATGCCCCCGATCATGCGCTGCGCGGCCCGGCGGGCCTCCTCGGGCGGCATACCGGATGAAATGTTCTCTTCAATGAGCTGATCCAGGTGGAAACGAAGTTCGGCTTCGAGCTCGAAGTCGACATTCGGACGGCGGCACAGCGATCGAAGCCGCAAACGGGCTTTGTCTAAAATCCGCATTGCTAAGCCTCCTGGACCACTATGTTGATGGCCGTCGACAGACGAACCCAGTTCGCCAATTCCCTTTCCAGTTGCTTCCGTCCCGAACGCGTAAGGGAGTAGAACTTTGCCATTCGCCCGGTCTCGGTCGGGCGCCACTCGGCCTTGATCCAGGCCTGCTGCTCCAGACGGTGTAGCGCCGGGTACAGGGACCCCTGCTGGATCTGGAGAGCTTCTTGTGAAACCTGTTGGATGCGCTTGGCGATCGCCCAGCCGTGTTTAGGTTCGAGCGAGATGGTCTTGAGGATCAACAGATCAAGAGTGCCTTGGACAAAATCGGTTGGCTTTGCCATATGCCTAGATTACCGACAATTGTAGACGATCAAAGCGTCGTTGCACAAGCCGGCTATGGCTCCTGCCTTGTCGCCCAGCGTAGAGCTAACCCCGCCGTGCGCGCGTTCCCGCAGGCCAGGTAAACCCTACGCCGTTAGGCGGGAGTAATTCTGAGAAAGACGCGATTATTTCCGTCTGCGTCGTCACTTTGGACGTAGCCGCTCCATCGCCCAAAACTCAAAGCACATCGCCGCCGACGGGTATGAGACCGCATCAAATCTCAACGTCCCTTTCTCAACGTCCCTTTGCGCCGGACGCTCAGAATTGTGATAGAGTCTGTGCTGGTTTTCCGTCCCGAGAATCCGTTTGGCGTCCTGATTTATATTGAAGACCCACCTGAATTGTTAGTGCCCTTATTGCACGCTCGGAGGACACATCAAAATTGGGAAGAAGAACAAATAAATGAAAAGAGTCACAGCGAAGCTAGTTGCCGGGGTGTTGATTTCCGCGATCGGGCTGATACCCAACCTCGGGGCTCAGACAACTCAGGCGGACTGGAATGCCCTCAAGGCACTCACGGCGGGAACCCAAGTACGGATCACGGACGGTTCACGCACGGTTGACGGCAAACTCGACCGGACCACGGACGACGGTATTATGGTGACCTCCGGAAGAGTTCAAGAGAAGTTCGACCGTCGGGATGTATCAATCGTGTCGGTAAAGAAGCAGAGCCACCGCAAGAGGAACACACTGATCGGTCTTGGGGTTGGGGCGGGCGGAGGGCTTGCGTTTGGCGGCGCGCTCGCCAATGAGCGAGTTCTTGGATTCCTTGGGGGGCACCGCCCTGCCATTATAGCCTCATCCGGGCGGGCGCCCTCGTGGGAGTTCTTGTGGGCGCGGTCATCCCTAGCGGTGGTTGGCGGCAAGTCTACAAGAAATAGCACCGTCGGATGAGGGTTCCGCAAGAACTCGTAAGTAAGTAATTCCTCCACGTGGCGCAAAACGACGATCACTCGCGGGAAGTCGCTAGCGTTTACTGACGCAAACGGCTGCCCGTCATCGGCGCCCGGGTAGCGCGCGGCAATCAAGTTGACGGGAAACACCCATGCCGCTGATCTGCCGGGATTTCCGGCCTCTCGATGGATTACTCCCCACAAACTCATTTGCGACCAACTATCCTGTTTCCCTTGTTGCGCGAGGGCCCGTCACATAATGCCTATATTTCGGAATCCGTCACGATTCACTATCGGTGGTCCGCTCTGTGGGGATCGAATCTTCCTGTCCTGCGAAGAATCCGTCGAGAAGGCGGCGACTGCGTGGTTTGCGAGTCGCCCCCGGGTAATGCTTTTGCCATCCCCATTTGGATGACGGACCCGTCTGTATGTGCGGCCTTTTCGTTCGGACCGCCCCTAGTCTCGCTGTCTGCTCTGCACGCGCTACGCATCTTTCTCGACGGCTTGCATCCTACTGCGAAATGCGATAAGCCATCTGGAAGCACCTCCCCCTCGACCTCCCCCTCGCAGTCTTCGGATGCAGCCGAGAAGCCGGACAAACCCGAGACAGTCAGGTCTGTTCTGCGATCGCCTTCCGATGCCGATGCCTCTCCCGCTAACCGCAGATCGAGAAGCGGAACTCAAAAGAGCAATCGTCGAGCTGCTCTGCA
>QHXW01000431.1 GCA_003223115.1 Acidobacteriota bacterium | reverse complement strand
GATTCCGGGGGTATTCTTCCGCCATCCCCGCATACTACATATTGGGGCTACCGGAGTCAAGCAGATACCCACCAGGCACGAATGGTTTTCTCTGTATAGTGGAACGATCATGGGGTGCCGCTACCGATCATCCGGAATTCTGGAATCCCAAAGTTCGCGGTCCCATCTGCTTTAATCCGCCGTCCACAAGAACTTTTATGCCCATCTACATGATGAAGACCAAACTTGTGCTAGCGGGAAAGTCGAAGGCCGAGATCGTACAGGCGACCGCATCGGCACTAGATAGATAAGAAGGAATTGCCCGCGCTGGAGCCGGGTGCGATGTGCTACATGATGTCGAATCGCCAGTATCTAAGCGATCAGGGCATGAGTTGGCATCCACACCTGATGTTTTTCGTTCCGGGCGAAGCAGCGAAAAGCTAGGGAGCCGATCTGGCGGGCTCGCCGGTTCTGGCGACAGATGATCCTGAAGAACGGGTGACCATTATGATGGTCCCGGTTGGCACATGGTCCGATGGGACGGTGGCTCCGCCGATGGCGCACTGACCCTCAATAGGATTGTTGACGCTCGCCTTCCGCGCGCTCCCACCACTGATTCCTGCTTAGGCATCTCGCTCATAATAAATCCCGTAAACGGGGTTCCGATGATTCCGCTCAACGTAGTTGACGAGTTATAATCCCTTGCTCACTCGCCAACGCCACCGATCCTGTCCGGTTTACACGCCACTCGGAGTTTGGACCAAGCCATTATGCCGACAGTTGAATGATTCCTCCCGTGAAACGCCGGCCGCGTCACCACTGACCCAAGTGCGCGTGCTGGACCGTCACTCATAAGCTCGACAACCAGGCCCACAAGATCTCCGGCTTGGCCACGTCACCGTGACTTGTGATGGTCGGTTTGGGCGCCGGTCCATCCCCATTCAGGTTTCGAACGGTCTTGCCCGCAGGCAGCGGAGTGTACGCCTGTCCTACAGGCAAAAGAAAATCGTCGAGGGCCTCCGGCGTATGCTGCGCGCCGTTCCGCCCCATGCCGCCGAACTTATCGTTTGCATCTCCCAGCGCTGCGGCTACTTGATTCATGAGCCGCGACGCGAGCGGGTAAGCGATGCCGACCGCCGTATCGTGCACGCTGTGAGTGATCAAAGTGTTCCCGGCGATCTCCGGCCGCGACATCACGGGGCGGAACGCGCCGTCGTGTCCGGCGCCATCCCAGTTCTGTGCAAGACCGTTATGCGAATACGCAGCTTCCAGCAGCACAAGCGTGGCGATCGCCTTGGGAGTAGCCAGCGCATTTGCTGCCGCAGTTACTAGGCGGCCGCCGAAGGAATGACCGATCAAGTGAATGCGAAGCGCGAGCGCTGCCGCCTGAACATGCAGGATGGTCTGCACGACGCCGGTTCGTCCCACGATGGCAGCCCGATCTTTCATGGTGTAGTAAGTGAATAAATTCGCAAGGCGGCTGGCGGCGGATGTGATTCCACCCAGAATTCCGCCCAAACCGAGCGCATGGCCGCCTGAGCCCGCGGGAGTTGGAAACGCGGGGAACACGGGGGCCGAAAGACGAGCGAGGACGGTGTGGCCTGGCACACTGCCGGACATGACTGCACCGATAGCGTCATCGAACTCTTCGTCCTTCTCGCCACGAACGGGAGAAAAAGCGCTGGCCAATGCGAATACGAAATCGTTCTGCGCGCTCTGGCTGACCTCCAGTTTTGGTATTTGGTCGCGGGCGTGCTCGATTTTATCGGCTGCCGCCGGATCTGCGGCTAGAATCAGCTTCAACTGATCCAGTTGTGCGTTCAGTTGCGCCGCCAGCGATGGCGCTAGCGCAGCGGCGCCTCCAGGGATCAGATCCGAATCGGCGAAACGCTTGGAGGGCCAGAAAATCGCCCCGATGGCAAATTTCCTTTGCGTCGCTACATTCTGGGTCTTTTGTACCGAGGCCATAGCAGCGAAGAAGGCGGCGTAGAGCTGACGAGCCTCGTTCATATCGTTGTTCCAGCCGTGCGAAATGAAAATTAGGTCGGTGGTCGGCTTACCGTCTGAAAGCAGCCATTGAATCAGATCGGTTTCAGAGGATGGATCAACCAAATGGCCGCCGGTGTCATAGGCCAGTTCAAAAGCAGGGAAGGTTCCGAAATTAACCATAGCGAGAGAGTCTCCGTTCAAACTGACTGAATGAGCTTCATAAGATCGACAAGCCCGGCGCCCTGAATGTTGGCATCGCGCCCGAGATCCATGGCTGACTGCATGAGCAGTTCCTTGACCTTCTCGGGCTGGCCGATGTATTCGCGCTTAATGGAGAGAAATGCAGCCAACACGCCCGAGACATGTGGCGCGGCCATGCTGGTTCCGGTATCTTCGATATAGTCGAAGTGGGCGCCGTTTAGCCCCGGTAGCGTGGCGTTTTGCGTTCGATGCGAGGTGGCGCTGGAAATGATTTTTTCGCCCGGAGCTACCACCTCCGGTTTGCGCCGCCCGTCGCTGGTGGGACCTTTCGAGGAAAAATACGAAATGCCGAACGTGTGGGGCGATTGGCGATGCGTCGAACCGACCGTAATCGCAAGATCTGCGTTACCGGGGTCGTTAATGCTAAGCAGTTGACCAGCTTCGGTGGTATTTTGGGGATCGAGAAACGTGACGATATGGCCAGAATTCCCCGCCGCAACCACCACCGCCACACCCGATTTCATCAGGCGATTGATCTCTACACAAAGCGGAGTCTGGCCGCACGCGTACCAGGTGGGGTGCGCCGGAAAACCGGCCGAAATATTCACACCGTGCACCACCAGGTGGCGGCCGAAATCATTTAGCTGTTGCACGTATTCGATGGCCTGAATCAGCGCCGTTTCGTCGCCGTCGCCGTTATCGTCAAGAACGCGCAGTATCAGAAGCTTGGCTTTAGGCGCCATTCCCTTGATGGGTCCCAGGCTCTGTAGGTGATACTCTCCATTGCCGCTTTCATCGGCGGACTGGATTGCGGCCATCGGGGTGGAACCGGGTGTGGACTCGCCGGCGATGATACCGGCCACATGGGTTCCGTGTCCGAATGCGTCCCGATCCCAGGGGTTTGAAGTGAAGGAAAGGGATTTATCCTTGAGTGGCGCCGAAAGCGAGAGGTTTTTGTGCAGATCGAAGTGCGGATGGCTGGCGTCGATCCCGGAGTCCATTACGGACCAGACGATATTCTCTCCGGTAGCGCCAAAAGCATTGTGCGCGGCGTTGGCCTTTACGGTTCGCACGGACTCAGTAATCAAGGGATGAACCTTTTGGGATTCCCAGATACGGAAGACGTCTCGCAGTGTTCTCCGCGGCAAAGGTCTGACTACGGCTTCACCGGAAACAGGCGGGCGCTCGCGCTCCATTTTATCTTTGTCGCGGGCGCGGGCTGCATCGCCATCCTGTTTCACTAACTCCAGGATCTGATCGGCGGTGAGCGTGGCGAAAACGTAGGGATGGGTGGAATCGTCGCGGTTGCGGCGGAGGGCATTAGCCAAGCTGTCACCGAGAAGGGACTTCAAGATTGTTTTAATTCTGTCGCGAGCGACCACTCTTCCGTCCGGATTGTCGAGATTGATCTCAATAATCACTTCGTACTGAGTGGGAGACGCTTGCCTCGTGGGGTCCGCTGTCCGCTTACTCAACTCTGTTTCAATTTTAGTCTTCAGCGGCTCGGCGACAACCCGCGGAGCCAGCGTGTCTCGTATCTCTAGCCGCCTTTGACTAATCGATCCTGAATCATCAGCCATGGAGCTTACTCTTTCTTAAGTGCAGTAACCAACGGGCGTCTGCCAAATAGTCCGACGGGCTTTCCAGCAAATAGCACTGCTTTGCAAGGCAACTAGTATATCTCTTCTCACCTTTGCGAATATTACAATCTAAACAACTGATACGAGTTATGAATTGTGCTCGCGACACGCGACGGAAGCGCGCTTACAGTTTCTCTTTAAGAAAAGCAATTACTTCTTGAATCTTGTCGTGGCGGGGCCGGCCGCTTTCGTCGCAAAGATCTTCGGTAAAAACGCTGTGAACTTTCTGGCTTGCCGGAATCGTAGTTCCCTGGAATCCGTTACCTAGTTCGGTCTCAAGCTTGGCGAAACGCACGGCCTTGCAAATGGTATCTGTCGCATACCGATAGGCGCGAACCTGCAGCCCTTCGTCATTGATCCGTCGCTTTATTTCCATCAGCTCTTCCGGTGCGACATGTAGCCCATCTGCCGGCCACAAAGGAAGGGATGGCTCCCCTAAGACCGGCGCGAGCACCTGCGGATCACAGGCCATCGAGAGTGCAAAGTTGCCGGTCAGGCAGAGGCCAATCACCCCAGCACCCTTGGCATGACACTCCGTACAGGCTTGCGCAAGAAGCTTGCGCAGCCATGGAGTCCACGGACCTGATTCGTCGGAGGCCAACGCGTGAAATTCCCGAGCGACGCATAGAAACTCGAATATGCGCTTCGCTCGGTCAATTGTGCCGCCACCTTCAGGAATGGGAGTCCCGTACAACACCGGCATTGAAGCCGGCTCCAGCAATGATACGCGCAAAATTCACGAGTTTCGTACTCACGCCGTAGATCTCGTGAAGGAGCATCACGGGGCGGTCGCCAAGCCGCGAAACCAGCACGGTGCACCTGCTTGCCATGAAAATTAACTTCGACCCGGTTGAAGTCGTCCATTGGCAAAGCCGTAATCTCCTCCATTCCGGTAGAGGCATTGTTGCGTCTATATACCAGTCCCCTCTGTGCACGTGTTACACAGCACTCTTAATAAATGGCATTTGCGGCGCACTTCGCTTTTTCTTACAGGCATCGGAGTTATTTTCTGCCAGTTGATTCACCTCACAGAAGGGCTGGGAAGGATAGATCCCGTGAAACGCCGGTCGCGTCCGGGCTCCGCGTGGGCTCGAAGACCGGTTTACCTGAATGAACGGCGACTTCTCGTTCCGAATCCCGAACGACACTTCTCTCTTTGGCCGCTTATAGAGTCTAATCGCGATTGAGGTTCTGATGCAATACGCGCAAAAGGGATGTAAAGTGCATCTGGTTGGAGTGTTTTGAGCTTCCAACAGGCGCACGCTATCCTCTAGACCCCGACCGGATTGGCAAACTCGATCCGCAAGAGATCCAGACAAGCCTCACCGACTTGCCAAATGCACCAATGCTTGGCTGGTGCGTTTTAGTACCTATGGTTTCAAATCTTGCTTTTCACTGGCAGAATATTTTCAGCAGGTGCGGTTTCGCCCTTTGTTTATGCGGCTCCGGAGGCCCTTCGAAAATAATCGGACTTCCGAGTCCTGTACGCGTCAGGGGGCGGATTCTGACTCCTGGCTCCTGACTTCCTGGGGAAGCCCCTGTTTGGTTCCGGCTACGCCGGGTTAGGTTAGCCAAATCCGATGTGTCCAAGGCGGAGGTTAATTGTGCCAGGGCAAGGTGGCGCGACTCTAGATGCATTCGATATCGGACCACCACGGTCTTGCTGAACGATAACCGTGGCTCGGAGCAGTACCAATCAACAAATTCGTCGATTGCATGACGATAGCCCCGCTGCGCATTAGGACAGGAAAGGCTGTTGATGACTGCGGCCTTCGCAATGTCGAGATCCGGCAATCGTAGGATCGTTTTGGCATGGGTGCGCTTTACTTTGCGATGGGACTTTGCCTTCATGATCATGGCCTCCAACGCCACCGCTCACACTATACGGCTCCGGTCCGAGTGGCGCGTAATACGTCCCTGTGAGAGGAGACGCCTAAAGAACATGCACTTTAAGGCCTCACCGGCACGGCTGCCTCTTACTGGACTCCCAGCAATGCCGTTTCGCATCGAGCAGGTTAGGTCCGACAAATCCGTCGGTCCTTGGCAGCCTCTCCCTCGGGATACCGCGAACTCGTTGCCGGCGGTGAAGCGGCGTCCCATACCAGGGTTCCTTGGCGTAGCTGTGCTGGTGGACAACCTCGGACGTCTGGAAAAAACGTCCAACTGACGATGGAGTTATCGAGAAGTGGTCACCCAGCCCGGATCAAGCAAGAAACGGTTGGTGAAAGCCAAGACTCCGACCCAACGGGAGCCTGCGATATTAAGTAGACTGTCATGGTCAGCGAGGGAGATTCATAGGATGACATCTCGTCCCGACGGCCGGACAAGGGTGCCGCTCAAAGCCAAATCTGAAAGAGCTCGGGCCGGATCATCCGCTACCGTCAATGCAAGCGATATAAAGGGACTGCGGTACGCTTGGCGGAACCGTCAACTTGTGCTGTTCCTCGGGGCTGGTGTTTCCATTCCCTATGGGCTGCCATCATGGAAAAGTCTCGTCTTGGAGTTGCTGTTTGAACAGGCTCAGGGAACGCGCCGCCTCGGCAGCATGTGGCCGCACTATCGCCGGGCGGTTGCCTCATGGATGACAGATTACTTCGATTATGATCCCCTCGTGCTGGCGCGTATGGTGGAGCGCGACCTTCGGGTCAGATCCTCCCGAACGCCGAGCGGCGCCACCAAACCAGCCGACAGAGTAGACGTCTTTCTTCAACGGTTGCGGGCCCATATGTATGCCAATTACAGAGAACCAGCTGGGAGTACCTTACTCACTGCGGTCGGCGAACTGATCGGGAAGAATAGTAGCCGCTGTGGAGTCGATTCGGTGGTCACATTCAACTTTGACGACCTTCTCGAAGCCGAGCTTCGGCGTCGTGGGGTGGCCACACAACCGGTCACAAGCAAAGATCGCCAGCGGGGCCGCGGTTTCAGGGTGATTCACCCGCACGGATATGTACCCAGAGATGGTCCCGTTTCGCGGCAGGACATTGTCTTTACGGAACCCGACTATCATAGACTGACCGAGTCAGTGTTTCACTGGGGACTGTCCGAGATCGTCGATCGCCTGCGAAAGAACACCGTCCTTTTCATGGGTCTTTCGATGTCAGACCCCAGCTTGCGGCGCTTGCTAGATGCGAGTCGCAATAGCGACATCCCTCCCCACTGGCAGATCCAGAAGCGGCACGCTATACAAGATCAAGAAGCTCTTCAAATAATGGCGGAAGTCGAACGTCGTGCGCGTGAATATGCCACGCTTTTGGGATCTGGATTCGATGAGCAGAAAAAGCCATACCAGTTGGAGGAAGCTATCCATGCGACCCTGCGGCAGGCCGACACGTACGACCGGGAGGTTTTCGAGGGCATGGGCGTTAAAACGATTTGGGTGGATCGGTTCGATGATGTTACGGACATCATTAGTGCCATTGCTCGCTAAATACTCGTTCTCGCCATCCAGCGCAGATCTAGATGCGCGTGTCGTGGCTACAATCTCAGGTCCATTGGTTGCATTTAGATGGTATTTGCATTTCTAAATGGCCTTTCGGAGCGCCTGTGCCACGATACCAGTGAACGGCTGCTACGTCTATCTAAAGGCTGCCTTCGCCGAAGCGGTCGAACAGAGACTCGTCACGGAGAATCCCACAAAAACGTTGACTCTGCCACATACTCGCGAACGCGAGACGTACACGGTTCCGTTCGAGGTGACTTGAAGGGGTAGGCCGGCCGGAAATTGCCTGCGGCAAGGAATTAATTTGATCTCCTGTCATTACCGAAAACTCGAGCCGGACATCCGAATACTGTTCGACCAATGGATGCTCACCGAGGCCGACGTGTTAACCGACTCTCCCTCCTAATGCGGGGACTGGTAAGAATCGAAGATGAGGCTCGACCGGACGGCTCATGGCCCCGAGAGGCCCGCCCCATGGATGAGAAACCTTGCTGTGTGCTGGAAAATCAACACCCGGCGAACCGAGGCCGAGGCACAGAACGTATTAAATTAGGGACTCGCGATACCATCTTTGTTCTGTCTGTGCCCTCGCCTCGACTCCACCTGGCTGAGTTTTTCAGCCAAAAGCAAACCTCCTCATCCACGGGGCGGGCCTCTCGGGGCCATGAACCGTCCGGCCAAGGTTAATTTTTCGATTCCTGTCAATCCTATGATGTGAAAGGTCGGTTAACACGCGTTGGCATGGCATTAATTGGTCGATCTTCGAGTATCCGGCCGGAATTTTCGGTAATGACAGCTGGCGTTCCCTCCAGCCCAGCAACATTGCGGAAGCCGCAAGTTTCCACCCGCGCCGGAATAATTTGGTCACTCGGCCTGGGTTCAACACTAATTCTCTGTTATCCTGTTGAAAATCGTCTAGCTTAGCTAGGCAGCTTATGCTCCCACGCTCCACTGTGCTCATGGGCGCCCTACTTTTACCGGTGGCATTTAGTCTGGCACAAAATGGATTGCCCGACCAATGCGACGGATCACCGTTACCATTCGACGCAATAAAGGCCGCGCACCCCATCGACAGTAGCTGCGGTCTCAAAGGCAAAACAACGTCACCAGCAGCCAGCCAGTTGCAGAATTCTGTCAAAAACAACTTCTGCGTGACTGCATCCAATCCAGAAACCTTCACGCCGCAAATGCTAATCGACCTCCAAACCAACAACCACATCTCCTCCGGGCACGGACAAGAGCCCCAAGACCGCAAGCACCTACAAGACTTAGGCGAAGGAAAGCTCATCAGGATGAAGGCCTTCCTGATCGAAGCGCATCATGCGGATCTTGGCAGCGGCGAAAGCGTCAACTGTAACGGGCCAACCGAGGAGGACAATGATATTCATATCGCCTTTGGCGAAGCCGCAGACAGCCAAGAATGCGCCAGTGTCACCGCGGAGATCAGCCCACACTACCGCCCCTCATCTTGGAATGAGATCGGCCATTTCGAAACCTTCAATAGAAGCACGAAGAAATACATTGTCAACCCAGGATTGGCGTCTCGACTACAAGCACAAGCCTACCGGATCACAGGACAACTTTTCTTCGACGCATCGCACACAGCATGCCCCTGCGGCATCAACTGCGTTCCGGTGCGGTCATCACTGTGGGAAATCCATCCTGTCTACAATATCGAAGTCTGCAAGGCAGGTACACCATGCAAAGAGAATGCCGACGGCGACTGGATGCCCTTCGACACTTGGTGGAAAAGCCTCCCACCGCTAAAACCACCAAAAGCTCCACACACGCACGCACTACACGAACCCAAGAAAAAGTGAACATAAGTGGTAAACCAAGGCGACTTTCGGCGGGCAATGCGTGAGTAAGCTTCGACCGCCACTGCGCGGAGCGTGGGAGATCCTTGGGACCATCCGGTCCGGATGAAACGCTGCGGCGCAAGGTGGAAGGGGGCAACCGGGGAGCACATTGTGCAACTACGGGCTCTGGCCCTAAGTGACCGATGGGGACCCGCGGTCGAGTTGACACTTCGCCCGTGGCGCAAGCCTGTCCGCGCGGCTTGAAGCTTCGTGTCCAGTATGAAAGCCACACCCACGGCGAGTGGTGCACTTTAATGTGACGGAACACCCGACCGAAGAGTGGACCGCGCAGCAGATTCGAGAAGCGTTTCCGTGGGACCAAGCGCCGCGGTATTTGATCCGGGATCGAGATGCAATCTTCGGAGGAGCATTCGTTGCCCTCACGAAGAGCATGGGGATCGAAGACGCTGCGGCGGATTCTGCGCAGCTATTTCCATTACTACCAGACGTCGCGCACACATTTAGCCCTAGCGCCGTCGCCCCGAGCCGAGAGCGGTAGACCGACCGGAGAACGGTCGTATCGTTGCCCTTCCTCAGGTGGGCGGCCTGCAGCATCGATACCAACGGCGCGCTGCTTAGCCCGCCGGTTAACCAGACTTTGGCGAGCCCATCATTTATAGAACATCGCATAATACAGTGACAATCTCGCAGAATATAGTGACATTTCTGTCGATGCTTCTCGTTGACATGACAGCGCTCTTTTTCTATGCCACACTTCCATCGATATTCGATGGGAATGGCACGGCAACCTGATCCGGCTCCCGATTCGTCTGCATGTAGGTTGTCAGAATTGTTGACAATTTGTGCCACAGAAATTGGCAAAACGTGCCAAGAAAGGCGGCGAGATCCTACCGTCTCGTCGTACCGCCCTTGAATCACCCATTTCCACATCGTCGTTGGGCAGTTGAGCGGTCGGTTTAGGCTCGGCGGTTTAACGCGTCAACTTGGATTGCTTCCGAGTGCCCGACGAGCCGCCCTTTATCCGTAAACGCCGCGGCGTTACTGAGGAAATATCCTTTATCGTTCCTCCGGGCACGACAAGCCAGTGGTCTTCTCGTGTAAGGTGTTACGTAACCATAGATCTCGAAAACAGTGGAGCGACGACGAGAACGGAATTGCTGCGATTCAACGGCGCTGTCGAGCGGGATCCCGCCATCGATGCGTGGATGAAAGAGCATGCAGGTGAATTGGGAGCCATCGCGCATCAGTGGTTTGAGGTGATGCGAAAATGCGGGGACGAAGTCCGGGAGCTTTTGCATGACGGCTGCCCGGTTGTATGTTTGGGAGATGCGCCCTTCGGCTACGTCAATGTATTCAATTCGTATGTAAACGTGGGGTTCTTTCACGGCGCAGCGCTGCCGGATCCGGCTCACAAACGCCGCAGCGCTAAGCAGGCTGATCGACACGGCGTACTCGGATATAAAGGCGCGCGTCGAAAACGGCTAGCTCACAGAAACGCCTCAAGAGGCGGACGCGGAAGTGCGGGAACGTCGGCTGGGAGCGGCGCTCGATCGTTTTCAATGTAGATCACATTGCGCGCCTGCATGCCTTCGATACCAGCAGAAATGCGGACGCGGCCGGTCCAGGGTTGTGCTGCTGCATTGCTCAAGACTTGAAAGGCAGGCTCCCGGCTTGGGTTGTATTCGACCGCGATCAGCCGCTGCCGGTCGGAGCCGATAAAAACGGCGCCCGCGGCCTTTGAAAAGATACGGTACATCGCGAACGGCTGATAAGAGCATTGCCGCACAAGGCTTTTGGCCCGTATGTCGTAGACCCACTTCTGATTGGGGAACTGCTCGGATTTCTCGCCATGACAGGAGATGACGGTATCGTTTGGGGTGACACGTTCGATACGCGCGGTGCAGTCCGGGAATCCGAATTTTGTTCCCAGCAGATAGACGCGCTCGGGGCGGTTTTTCTCCTGCACGAAAAGGCCGTTTTTCGGTCTTCGGTCCAGAAGATCCAGGGAGTCTCCGCCGGGAATGCCTTCGCGCTTCCCATGGCGATGACGAGATCGAGTTCTCCCGTCACGCCCGTGCGCTGCAATTGAACGAAATGCGAAAGACCCGCGTCAACCTGTCTGAAAGCGCTGAAGACTGCTGTTTCAGGCACCGGCGCCGCCTGCAGCGAAAAGCCCCACACCGCGAAGGAGACGATAACCGCGCGCATTCTACATGGGGCGAATGGGCGAATTGGGGCTAAATAACACTGCCTTGACACACCGAGGTGTGATGCGCCCACAATGCCGTAGCTTTGCCATAGCAGTTCGGCTTCATCGCCCGTTTGGTAGGAAGTCATGAAAAACGCTCTTGGACCCTGGAACCGCCGGACTTTTTTGGCCGGGGGTGGCTTCGCGTCGCTCATTGCCGCCGGCTTCCGCCTGCGCTACCTCCACGCCGCTCAGCTCGCGGCTCAGCACGGCGAGATTTACAGACAGCTCGCTGTGCGCCCGTTGATCAACGCTGCCCAGAAGTCGTTTCTGTCGGGGGCTCTTGTCTATTGAAGTTAAGTTGTCGGCGGCTGCACGAGGATATCGCCTGCGTACTGAGAATAACCTCGTCATCAGTATGGCTTCTTTGCCACCATTTGCTCCTGCAACCGGGCTTGCATACGCTGGGCCTGCTCCGTACTGAAGGTCAGCAGCGTACCTCTTTCGGCTTGCCGGAAATACCGCGAGCGCAGATCCTCCATCATGATGCCCTTAAGCGAATGGCTCCCCTCGCCCAGCAGCAGGTGACCGAGCTCGTGCGCGATGATGTGACCCAAAACGACGGGCTCCGAGAGACCTTTGTCGTTCGACAGGAGCTGCACGCGCTGGTAAAAGACGAAGGAAGCATGATGTTGGATGGTGACACCCAAATTGGTAATGGGTAGAGCATATCCCGCGGCCATGGATTCGGGGAGGATTTTAAGGGTCAGGGCCCGAGCATCACCCGTCAGTTGTGTGCAGACGGGAAACTTCTCAATCTCACTTCGGGAAACCGGGCAATCAATCCAGGCCAAATCGATGTCCGCCCGGCGGAAAATCTCTGCGGCGTGCTGTTCGGCATTGAGCAGGATGTGGCTGGGCACGTCTGCGTAGTTGTAGGTTCGCACTGGCAGCTTCAACTGAGGTTCAGCTGTCTCGGGCCATAACGGCCGGAGGCAGGCTAGAGCTAAGAAAAAGCTCAAAGCAAAGGAGGGTGGTCGGGATATCCTGCTTTTCGATCTCGCGTTTGCCGGGCACATGACGAGACGCGAGTTTGGGCCCGGCTAGGGGACAGCTCAATTCATGAAGGATCAAACGAGGCCCGCGGGATCACAAAAATGTCTCCACTAATAACTCTCTATTTTGGAGAGACTTAGGTGGAGACCTCAAAATCAAATTGATCTAGGATGGGCATAAAACGGGTGTTATAATTCACGCTACTGCGAGGCCCCAAAGGCCGGGCCGTAATGGCGAGTCAGCCACAAACCGTCCGCGTGGTCCGCTTTGGCATATTCGAAGCGGATCTCCAGGCGCGTGAATTGCGCAAGGGCGGTCTGAAAATCAAGATCCACGACCAACCTTTTCAAGTTCTGGCTGCACTCCTGGAACGCCCCGGAGAGATCGTCACGCGGGAGGAGTTGCACCAAAGGCTCTGGCCGGCCGACACGTTCGTGGACTTTGATCACGGCCTCAATACGGCGGTGAACAAGCTGCGGGAGGTGCTGGGGGATTCGGCCGACAGCCCGCGTTTTATCGAAACGGTCCCCAGGCGAGGCTATCGCTTCCTCGGGCCGCTCGAGAGCTTACCCGATGGGGCTGCCAGCCAGGCGGTAACCACACCGCAAGCCATCGACATTTCCGCACAAGAGCGCAAGGTTCGGTGGAGATGGCCGCTACTTGCTTTCGTCGTCTTGATCCTTGGAATTGTGGGAACGTGGTTTTATTCGCTGAAGGTGCCATCTGATAATGTTCCGGCTCCAAAAATTCTTCCTCTGACCAGTTACCTTGGCACCCAATGCTGCCCAACCTTCTCTCCCGACGGCAACCAAGTAGCATTCGTCTGGTACGGACCCAAGCAGGACAACGCTGATATCTACGTCAAGCTGATAGGTGCGGAAAACGCCGTTCGCCTGACCAATGACCCCGCAACGGATGGCAGTCCAGCTTGGTCGCCGGACGGACGATACATAGCTTTTCTGCGAGTGCTATCTGGAAATAAGGCCGGCGTCCTTGTGGTTCCGGCCATCGGCGGACCGGAACACAAGTTGGCGGAAGTTTCAGGGGGGGATTTCTGGAGCAGCGGCCTCTCTTGGTTTCCGGACGGTAAGTGGCTGGCAGTCGCGGACCAACAGAGCGTATACGTGCTCTCACTAGATACCGGTGAGAAACACCGGCTGACGTTTCCGCCGTCGGGGCGCAATGATGACTGTCCTGCATTCTCTCCCGATGGCCGCAGCCTGGTTTTCAGCCGGAATTTTGCCACGGGCGTGAGCGAGATCTATCTGCTTGCTCTTTCTGAGAACCTCACCGCAAAACAAGAGCCGAAGCAGCTTACGTTCAAGAACGAATGGAGCAAAGGCCCCGTTTGGACCGCGAATGGGCGCGAGATCATCTTTTCCTCTGGTGTGGGGAGTTACGAGGGTAGTGGCTGGCTACCGGGTGCGAGACCGGAACTATGGAGAATGCCAGTACCGGGATCTGGCGCGCCTGCGCAGCCGCACGTCACCGCTATTCAAGGTGCAACCCCGGCGATCTCTCGCCAAGGGAACCGCCTCGCCTATACGCGGAGCTTAACAGACATAAACATCTGGCGGCTCGAAGTGCCCGGTTCCAACCGCAGAGCGAGCGAGCCGGTCAACCTGATCTCCTCGACGCATTATGAGGACTCTCCCCAGTACTCGCCGGATGGCAAGAGAGTTGCATTTTGCTCGTCGCGCTCGGGAACGCGAGAGATTTGGGTATGCGAGAGTGACGGCTCCCATGCTGTGCAGTTGACGTCGTTGGGAGCCACGATGATGGGAAGCCCGCGATGGTCTCCTGATGGGCAGCGGATCGTTTTCGACTCAAACATCGCAGGCCAGGTCGAACTCTATGTGATCGATGCGAACGGTGGCAGACCGAGGCGTCTCACCAACCACCCGGCCGATGATTGTATCGCAAGCTATTCGAGGGACGGGCGGTGGATCTATTTCGATTCGGATCGGACTGGACGTCGCGAGATCTGGAAGATGCCGGCAGAAGGCGGCCAGGCTATCCAAGTGACCAGAAACGGCGGGACCGTAGCCTTTGAGTCTGTTGACAGGGCATTCGTTTATTACAACAAGGACACCGAACCCACCGGCTTATGGAGAATCCCGGTGGAAGGTGGGGCGGAGACAGAGGTCTTGAAGTCCGTTGCCACCTACGCGTTCGCCGTGGCGAACAAGGGGATCTATTTTGAGCAGTCACATCGCGATCGCGGTACTTCCCTCCAGTTTCTCAGCTTTGCAACCGGCAAGGTAACGACCATAGGCACGATCCGGCGGCCTGTGGCCGATTTGGGTCTGTCAGTCTCCCCGGATGAACGGTACCTTCTGTACACTCAAGGGGATCAAACTGGCAGTGATCTGATGCTGGTGGAGAACTTTCGGTGAGCCTTGCGTGTTTTGGCCAAGCGCAGAAGCGATTCGCGCTATTCCCGCTATTGCTGTTCACTTTGCTGATCCTGGCCGCCACTTTTCCGGCGAAAGCTCAGGATTATCGTGGACGGGTTCAGGGCATCGTGACGGACCCGTCGCAAGCGTGGCCCATGCCAAAATCACGCTGAAGAACATGTACACCGGCGTCGAGAACGTCAAGACCACCGATACCGCCGGCACGTACTTGTTCGATTTCGTGTTGCCCGGGACTTATGGCGTTACAGCGGAAGCTGCCGGGTTCACCAAGTCTGTCCGGGAGAAAGTCGAGGTGCTGACCCGCGGCGATGTCACGGTAAACGTCTCGATCGAGGTCGGGGATCTGAAACAGACGATCACGGTAGCGGAGTCCGCGGTCGAGTTGAAGTTCAACACCAGCACCCTGGCGCATACCGTCCAGGGCACCATGCTCGACCAATTGCCCGTGCTGGCCCGCAACCCGTTCACGCTGGCGCTGCTCGATCCCGCGGTGGTGAACGATTACTGGGATGTGGAACATCGTTATCCGTTCTACATGTGGTCGTCAAACGGCCTGGACGTGGGCGGCGATACCGCGGGCCATTACGACCTGCTGTTGGACGGGATTCCTCTCGGCGTGGCGTCCCGCGGCTCCTACATGCCTCCCATGGATGCGGTGCGCGAAGTGGCCGTACAGCAAAACAGCGTAGATGCTGAGTTCGGCTTCAGCGCCGGCGGCACGCTAAACGTATCCATGAAATCGGGAACCAATGAGTATCACGGCACGGTGTACGATTTCGGCCGCAACCCGGCTCTGAATGCTCTGGCTAACCGGCTGGACCGTTCGACCAGCTCAACACGCAACCATATCTGGGGTGGCACACTTGCCGGACTGATCCTCAAGAACAAGCTATTCACATCCTTCAACTACGAGCAGTGGAGCACTACCGAGCCCACCGAGCCCATCAGCACCGCCGTTACTCTGCCGACCGACGCGGAGAAAACGGGCGATTTTTCTGGTGCGCTGACGCCGGACGGCTCGCTGCGGCCCATCTACGATCCCTTCTCGACCAAGTTCGACGCGATGACCAACACGGTCACCCGTGTGTGCCGTTCCCGGGCAATGTTATCCCCAGGGGTGTATCGACCCCACGGGCCAGATGATGGTCAATAACATGTGGGGGCCGAAAACCCGGGCGACGACCCGACTGGAGTGAACTGGGTCAAGCTATGGCCCAATAGCAACTGGTACCAGCCGCTACTCTCCGCGGTTGGCAACAACGCCTACTATCCCTACACTGAGTTTGACGGAGTGGGCAAAGCGGCGGCACAGGTGCGCGACGTAGGAGTGATGAAGAACCGTTAATCAAGCGCGCCGCGCCTCCCAGTAATCTTCAAACCGTGCGTTGAATTGACAGCAGCGCAGGGCCAGGATGGCGTTGGCCCCGCGCATAGTCCAGAACATGCCCGACTGCTTGCAGCGAGAACCGATCACAGTTTTGCACCCGGCCTCGATGACCCCCGTGCCGACAAACAGGTGCTGACGGCGAAACTCTGGGTAACGTATGCGCTCGGCATTCTTTTCAAAGTACTCCGCTTCCGTGCGGATCGCGGCCAGTTCCGCAGGGGAGGTCTCGATGGACCGGAGAGAGGACACCAACTCTTCGATCTTTCCCTCATCCAGCAGATCTTGATGGACCATCATCCAACGATTCTTTGGCCTCGTGGTTGGGGTGCAGTTTGCGAGTCAACTCCCAGAGATGTTCGCGGGCGTGATACAGATCGACGATCTGCGTCGCGCCAGGAAAGTGCTCCTGGGCCTGGTTCCAAATCCACTCCGATCCATCACCGCGTAGTATCCGAAAACTCGATCAAACTGGAAACACAGGTCTTCGCCGGGTTGTGCTACAACGTGAGGCCAACGTTAATTAAGAGGCGATTTCCGGGCGAAGTAACGTTGTGTTACGTCGGGTTCAGGACGGGGCTCTGGACAACCTGGTCATCTCGCAACCATCATTAAATTCAAACAGATCGAGTTTTTGGACATTACGACGTAAAAGAGGCGGTCACGTACGACCGGAGCGGGAAACCCGTGATGCGTTCGAAGGGTTCTCCTTCGTTGGCCAGCGCCAATGTTTCCACGGTTTGCCCGCCGTACCCGCCCGCGATGAACAAGTTCACGCCCAAAAATCGATTCCCTTGCTCTGAAAAGGCCGGACGATCGCGCCACGGAATCCGCGGACGGGGAAGGCGACGAACCCGTCGCCCAGAGGCTTCCGGCCCACATGTTCGTGTTCACTGCGCGCCACGCCTTCCCTTCAGGCTCATCTTGCGTGAGACAAGACTGCGTGAGACAAGACTATCGTGACCGGCAACGAACCGGTTGGATGTACAATCGATAGCGGCCAGGACGGCGGGAGCGTGAAGGAGACATCGTGTATGACAAAAAATGTAAATCGCCGAAACTTCATGACCGAAGCCGCGGTGAGCGGAATGGCTCTCGCGTCACTCAAAGCGCAAGTCGCAAACGACAAGCCTGCACTGTTGGGAGGCAAGAGCATCCGCAAGAAGCCGTTCCCCTCGTGGCCGGTAGTCGCAGAGACAGACGAGAAGGCCGTCGCTGCGGTAGCGCGCAGCGCGCGCTGGGGCCGCTTCCCCGGGGGGAATGTGGACCGCTTCGAAGAGAAATTTCGCAGTCTGATCGGAGCGAAGTACTGCGTCGCCACCAATAGCGGGACCAGCGGTCTCATTACGTCGCTGGGAGCGCTGGGAATCGGGGCGGGCGATGAAGTGATCGTCGCACCATACACCTGGATCGCCTCGGTGAACTGTGTGCTGATCTATGGAGCGATGCCGGTCTTCGTGGACACCGATCTGGAAACCTTCCAGATAGACGCGCGCAAGATTGAGGCGGCCATCACCGATCGTACAGTTGCCATCCTGCCCGTGCATATTGGCGGCAACCCGTGCGACATGGATACCATTATGGCCGTGGCCGACAAGCACAAGCTACCTGTCGTCGAGGACGCCTGCCAATCCCATCTCTCGGAATGGCGGGGCCGCAAGGTCGGCACCTTTGGCACCACTGGGGTATTCAGCTTCCAGTCCTCCAAGAACCTGACTGCGGGGGAGGGAGGCGCCCTGTTAACTGCGGACGTCGAGTTATACGACCGTTGCTGGTCGTTCCATACGAATGGACGCCGCAAGACCAGCACCGCTCCCGACTTCACGTATGACACGCGCGGCGCGAATCTGCGGATGACGGAATTTCAGGCGGCCCTGCTGATGGTTCAGATGACGCGGCTGGAGGATCAAACCAAGATCAGAGAGCAGAACGCGCATTATTTGACCAGCTTGCTGCGCGAAATCCCTGGCATAGTGCCCGCCCGCATGTATGAAGGATGCACGCGCAATGGCTACCACCTTTACTGCTTCCGGTATCGCAAGGAGCAGTTTGCCGATCTGTCGAGAGACAAATTTCTCAAAGCGCTGGCGGCAGAAGGCATCGGCGCCTCGAGTGGATATCCTCCATTAAATAAGGACAAGTTCCTTGCCGACACCTTCAGCACGCGCGGATTTCAGCGCACATACGGAAAGCGGGCATTGGCCGAATGGCACGAGCGCAATCAATGTCCACAGAATGACAAGCTGTGCGAGGAAGCTGTGTGGCTCTATCAGACCAGGTTGCTGGGTGAACGCGCTGATATGGACCAGATTGCCGAAGCCATCCGTAGGATTCAGAAGTACGACGGCGAGTTGGCTCGCGTGTGAGGTTGGCTGACACCCATCCGAACGCGGTGGGCGCCGCATGCCGTCAAGCGGGTTCGATTTCGTTAGCAAGACTTTTTCGAATGCCAGCAGGCTGTGCTAAAACTGTGTCGAAATTCGAACCTGAAGCGCCAAAACGGGTTCTACTTTGAGCGAAACTAGATTCCCTGAATTGATGTAAGGCCATGGAAAACATTGTTTTTGTGAAGCGGAAAATGCGTCTGTTGTCGGCGTAAACAGTGAAATAGTTGGCGCTGCTTCACACGCAGGAGGTCCACCGGATCGAGTCCGCGCGCGCCCACCAGTCAAAACACATAACTTAACCTAAACTACTGTAACTAAACTACTGTAACTACTGTTTGATTTTGGCGCTGCGATTTTGGCGCTGAGACTCCAGCGCCCGTTTCGTGTTGAAAAGAGGAAAATTGAAGTCCGAGGGAGTTCAGCCAGGTACTTCTTTTGACGTTCGATTTCATTCAGACATCCATGTGCTCCTTGGCGGCTCTTGGCCGCAGTCGATTCGAGACCGACCTCATATCGGGAATCTACGTTCCAGGGCCGGTTTGAGCGGCATTGGGGAAAAAATCGGGCACCGATCACTTCAGAGGGAATGTCGTAAGGGTAGAGCCAACTGCTAGGAAAAACAGGAAGCCACCGGCTCGCTTTGCTAACCGCGATAGGGTACCTTGAGGTACCTTGAACGGCGGCTACGCCGACGAACTGAGAACTGTTATAGTACGCGTTGTGGAGCGAAATCGAGGGTCGTAATGAACTGCGTTTTGGCCTCAATTTCGAGCCTCTCAGCCAGCATGGTGTCGGTTTTGGTGTCGGTTCTGGGGAGTATTGCAAAGAGGAGCAGGGAAAGCCGAGACGAAATAGACTCGGGCAAGCCGCCGGGCTTCAGTGGTTTGCAAGCGTTATGCTGAATAGTGAATGGGTTGGCAGAGGGCTTGGGTAGGAATCCCTGCCTCCCAGCCACACATTCTCCAGCACTTCTTGAAAATCTTCTGATTCCCGCTCGATTCTTTTTTGTGACCCATCGCGCTCGCCCAGGGCTCGAGCGCGCTAACTTAACTAACCAGGCGAAACTGCTCTCGGACGGGCTCGAGATATGCTTCGATCAATTTGCGGCAGGTCCGGCTTGCATGGCTGTGAATCACTCAGCAATAGTCCTCAAAGAAACGCTCGTGGAGGCATTCGCTTTGCCAGGTGCAATGAATGCCAGCGCTTCCAAGCCGCGGCGGCTAAACTCCATTCTCCGTGGGACTGATCGTGAGTACCCGTCCAGATGGCATTCGTTTGCTGTCCCACCGCTTCAATTGGCCGCCGAACCAAGCCGCTTTCATGGTCGCCATCGCGAACCGAAACCTCAAGCCCCCGTCGGAGCACACGTTGGTATTCGGATGACTACGGAGATGCCGCTTGAAGTGGCCGCGCGCACGTACTCGTTTGCGGCAGCAGGTCCGGATGTGACCTCCATCTCGGCGAGCCGGGGCTCGCAAAAAGTGAGTTCGTAAAAGGCAGATTAAGTTAAGGACTGCTCTGCGCGGCGGAGTCGGGTCGGGGGGCGCGTTGTTGCGGTCCGGCTGCTGTGATGCCGAGCATCGGCATGGGTGGCCCCCCACGTGTTGCGCTATCCTTTTTGGGGCGGTGTCGCGTGTTAAGCTATCCCCTCCAGGATGTGAAAAAAGCTGAAAGATGTCTGGAGTATCGTGCGACAGTTGCTCTCAGTCCGCAGCCTCCTCGATGTACTCGGGTGGAAGGAGTACGTCGTGACACTACTCGCGGCAATGGGTGCGACGACCTGGAGGAGCCATATCCGGGGCTTCCGGGGCCAATCCAGGCGGTCATTGCGCTCGTGGTTGCCGTGTTGGTGCTCCTGGGGTTGTTCTTGTAGCGCGTGTGGGAAATGATCCCAAGCATGTCCTCAGCGCCGGTGCCAGCAAGCAGGGCACCAGTGCCGTCTGCTGATGGCCGGAGATCGTGATCGATTACGAGTATGCAGAGGATAGTAAGGACCATCATGATCCGAATGTTCGCCTCGTGATCAAGAATATCTCGATGACCGGTCATGCGTATAACATCGAAGTGTTGCCGCTGAAGACTCCCGAAGGTGTGGTGACCTTTGAGCCGACGTTGATCCCCTATCTTCCGGCGTCGGGGGCGAAGAACGGTTTCGCGCGCATCACTGATGGCTCGCCTCTGTTCAAGCGGCGTCTGCCGGACTTCTTGTACCGGTCGGTCGTATAAGGACACGAGCGTGCAGGAGTTGTTCAGGACCAGGGTCTTCACCATTCATGTGCGCTGCAAGGGGACCGACACCGGTCTCACCGTCAGCGCCTATCTGATCCCCGAAAACTACGACACCGGAATCGAGATCTCCGACCAGCAAATGCGTCAACTCAACCTCGTCAAACACGACATCCTCGGTCTCTGGAACTACAGCGTGTGCCCTGCTCCAAATGTGAATTAATTCTTGGGCGACGACTAAGGTGCGAAATCGTTGATACTCGGCGATCTGCTGTCGGGTGCGCTCGACGGCTGGGCCGGCAGGAATGATCCGGGTGACCGTTTTACCGGATGAGTGACTGAGTACGACGGGCCATGACCGGAAGAGCCCTTCCGGGCGCAGTGACAGGAAGGCTTGCCGCACTTGCGGTAACGCTCGGCCAAGGACCCAGGGCGCATGTCCCCAATACCGCTGAGTTGGGACTTGAGGTGATCGCGTCGGAGCAGGAGAATTTCGGTGGTGGTTACGGAATCAGGCCTGAGACCTCCTATCTGACAGTATACGCTGCTGTCAGAATCGAGAATTCAAGCTCGCCCACAAACGATCCCGCGATTTCATCACGTGGCTGTCGTGCGGTGAGTTTCGGCGGTAGCCGTCAGGGTGCCGCTGGGCTAAAATCAAGCCAAGGAGAAACACTCATGAGAGTTCGCTACTTCTATTGGGCGGCTCTGGCTTGCGCCTCCTTCGGGACGAACGTAATGGCGCAGCCGTCGTCGCCAGTTTCGACTGCCATTCCCGTTTCGATTCAGCAGACCATCACCACCGGTATGGTCGGTTTCACGAGCAACCAGAGCGCCCGGCTCAGCGTTCTGAACGTGAATCCTATCCCGGCGACCGCCAACGCGCGGCCGAACTGCACCGTCGAACTACAGTTCTTTGATCCGCAGAATCATTCGCTGAAGGAAAGCTTAGTCCCCAACTTTGCGCCTCAGACGGCCGCTTCGCTGGACCTTACTCGCGCGGAGGACGCCGCGCCGCCGGTTGCAAGCCAGTTGCGTGCGCAAATCCGCGGCGCGGTGACTGTCAACCCAGCGCCGACCCCGGGAATGAGCCCCGCTGCTGTCGGCTATTGCGGCGTCATGGTCACATTGGAGACCTTCGATGAGGCTACCGGCAGCACCATCGCGCTGACTACCGACACGCGTATGATCGGCACCGGCGGTATCGTGCCTTGGCGGAACTGGACTCAATCCGCTGTCCCTAAATAAACGAGGGATTGCTTGGTTGCTTCGGCAGGGGCAACGGCCAGCCGAACAGGCACAGATGGTCATATCATAGGCCCAGAACTTGATCAATGGCCAGCCGTGCGCTAGGCCGCCTGGCACTCGCGCTGCCAGGGCCAACCGGCGTTACTGAAAACCTCACACAGGAACGTGTCGGAACCGGAGCCAACCCGGGCCTGCCCTCAGCGCGAAAGGACTTACTCGACCGCACGGAATCAGGCCTCAGACCTCCTATCTGTCAGTATACGCTGCTGTCAGAATCGAGAATTCAAGCTCGCCCACAAACGATCCCGCGACTTCATCACGTGGCTGTCGTGCGCCCGGTACAGCAGCAACTATTGACAATCGGCGATCACATACGCCAGACGTACCCAGAAAAGAAGCTTGAGTCCTTCGTCCGGCGAGTGCTGGCCAGACTCCCACGCGTCCTGGACGCTAGAAGCGGCCCGGACGTTGATGGCGCCGACCTCGTGCTTACCTTTGATGCCGGGATCGAATCACTCGACCTGGAGCGAACTGAAGTATGCGCGGTCCAGGTGAAGTGCTACGAGGACATCATAGATGATACTCGCGCCATCGACGATATTAGTTAGGCGCGCATTCGACTCTGAAACATACACAAGTGGGTTGATCGTGACAACGGCGTGGTCAGCCTCGGAAGGTTTTCAGTCAGCTTTGGACCACCTTCGGGAGCAATCCGGCAAGCCAGTCGGTCTGATCCTCGCGGCTGATCTTGCTGCGATCTTCATGCGCTACAGGACCGGCCGTAGAAACTTTCCATTTCTGCGCTATCCCTCCCCGAGCGCAGATCCAGAGTCTTTCCGCCGTCCAACCAAACAAAGTTGAGGCTTGCGGCCCTCAGGTCACGAGACGGAAAATATTACCATCTTGACGCTGGAGGCAGAAGATACCCTACACAAGAGGAAATCTCTGCGAGAGGCCATTCGGAAGCATGATGCAGCGACGGGACACGGCAATCGAGGTTCTACCGCACAGTCAAAGTATCCCACTACCCCGCAGCGGTCAGTTGCCACCCGCTGATTCCAATTCTGTTCCGTTCCATGAACGTTCCCAAAAGCTGAGGCCTTCTGCCTGCCGGGTTTGCGGGCAGGTGCGGGTAGGCTTTCAAACATTCGGATAGCGGCTGAACGCCGAGTGTGTGAAGCGCACATTTCACTGTAAATCAAAGGTGGGCTTCGTGCCATCCAAATCGTAATATAGACCAGTCAGGCAGCAAACCAAATTTCAGACACGCGCCCACGAAAGAACGAATAGCAGCATTTGCACACCTCTCCGGCCAAATACTCTTCTCTCGAACATCCGTGAACTTGTTGATTGATTCCACAGGAAGGACACACCTGAAGGGCCTGAGCAACACGTCGGATGCGTTTGGCAAGCCCTCGTAGTTTCTTTGGCTGCCAATCGCCGGCGCTGGTCGTCGCTGAGACGAGCCGCTTGTTTCCGAGTTGTTCCCGAAGAACCCGCTTCTCTTCCTGGAGGTAGTCAATGACATCGCGTTGTTGCGACCGAAATCAGCAGGAGTCGAAACGGGTCGAAGACTTGCTTCATGGGGCCACAATAGCAGTCAACCGAGCGGCGAACGGCTCTGCAACTGACGGAATGTCAAAAAGATCGAGTTCTTGGACCCTACGGGAAAAAATCTGTCGGAGATCCAGCTCCGCCACGGGCAGCAAAATTTCCGAGGCATCCCCCCATGCCTCGTGACGATCCCGGCCCGGAATGGGGTAATCTACAGTTGCTTGCCGGCAACCTCGACCGATAGCAGGAGGCAAGATGAACTCCTGGTGTCTGCTCGCCGCGTTTGGCCTTACGTCCAGGCTCCCACGATCGCGAAATTTTCCCTTACCTAACCGGCATAGCCGGAACCAAACAGGATATCGATTATGATATATGTTACGAATCGGACTAAGGATGTCTCAGAACGGTATGCCTAGGATGCAGAACCCGGCTCACCTGCCGGCATACACTATGCGAGACGCATCTACGTCCCCAATGGGGAAACCAGTACGGGGGAAACCACAACTATGAAAGCTCTCCCTGGCTTCTGGGTGCGCTTTCCAGCTTTTGCTGTACTCCTGATGATCACCGGATTCATATTGGCTCGGGCACAGCCTCCGGCTGTTCCCTCAATTAAGGTTGTGGATCTGATCCCTGCAAGCCTCAGCGGAGAGACGAACCAAGATAGCGAACCTTTTCTGGCCATCCAGCCGGCAAACCCCCAGGTCATGGTGGCCTCGGCATTCACCCCCAATCCGTTTTCGAACACTGGGAATGCTCCCGTGTACGTTTCGCAGGACGGAGGCAAAAGCTGGGTGCTGAACGCCATTACTCCCGTTCAGAGGATGACCTGCGACATCACGCACGCCATGGCTGCTGGGGAGAACCATCCGCGCGGCGACCTCCACGCCAGCACGCTGGCTTGTGCGTCGTCCATCACACTCGATGAGTCGGAAACCAACGATGTTTCTTCCAGCACAACCATGAACGTGCAAACCACGCGCGTCAATGTGGATCAGCCATTCGTGCGAGTGCTCGGCATCTCCAGTGGCGACCGTATCTACGTCGGCGTAAACGATTTCAATCAGCCGAACGGCCGCACAGCAACCGTAGACGTGTCGGTGGATGGCGGAGCGACGTACAAATCGTTTCCGATCGAGGCGCGGAAGACGATGGGACAGGATGGGCCATCCGTGCGGCCGGCGGTCGCCGGAGACGGCACAGTCTATGCGGCTTTCTTCGGCTGGCGCAAATTTAGCGGGACGGTCGCCACGACCGACGTCGTTGTTGTCCGGGACGATACAGCAGCGACCGGGGCAAGTCCTTTCCAGGCGTTGAAAGATCCGTCCGACAAGTTGCCAGGCCGCCTAGTGGTTAAGAACATTTCCATCCCCTGGTCGAATGCGCCTACCCTGGGGCAGGAACGAATCGGCTCCACACTCTCCATCGCCGTGGATCCGAATAATAGTTCCACCGTGTACGTGGGCTGGGCCGACCGCGGGAACAAGGGAGACATCTATACGCTACACGTGCGACGCTCGACCGACCGGGGCGTGACGTGGTCCAAGAAGGACTTGCCTCACACAACGATCAGGAATGCGACGAACATCGCACTGGCCGTCGCCCACAACGGTGTCACCGGTGTTCTTTACCAGCAACTGAGCAACGGGCGTTGGGTCACGCATTTGGTGCAATCGCATGACGCATTCGCAACGATTCAAGAGACAATTCTCGCGAGTGTCCCAGCGAATGAGCCAACTGAGCAGTTCTTGCCCTATTTGGGAGACTACGATTACTTGCTTTCTGTGGAGAATGAGTTCCGCGGAGTTTTTTGCGCCAACAACACGCCGGACCTAGGCAATTTCCCGCAGGGCGTAACGTATCAGCGGGCGGCGGACTTCACCTCGAAGAAGCTCAACGATGGGTCAGGCAACCCGGTATCCATCTCGGTTGATCCATTCTATTTCAGCATTCCGGTGATCCCATGAGGCGCTCCTACGCGGTCGGAGGAAGGAGGGACGCATGAAGATCTCGCCATTCTTTGTCGGCTTTATTGCAACGACCCTGTGGGTGGCCCTGTTCGGGTCGTCAGGCGCTGCATTGCCTCAAGGACCGGACAAGCAGACCGCCGTGACGAAACAGTCGAGCATCATTTTTTCGGGGACCGTCAGCCAGCTTGGGGCCACTTCGTTTGAAGACGTTCCGAAATCGGCGCAAACGATTGTCGTCCGCGTGGACTCCGTCCTGAAAAAGCCTTCCCCTGTCTCGCTGAAGAGAGGCGACAACGTTACTGTTGAGGTCAAGGATCCCTCCGGCTTCCAGGAAGGCACTCACGCAACATTTTACACAGATGGATGGATTTTTGGTTCGGGTGTCGCCGTCAAAGAATTGGCGCATGAGATCAGGCCCAATGGCGGTGAAGCCGCTAAAGCAGCCAGCGCGGACGAAAAAGCATACGGGCAAACTCAAGAGCAGAATGATCAAGAGTTGCAAGACCGGCTGAACTCTGCGGACGTCGTGGTTATTGGGCGGGTCACAAAGGTTCATCGGTGGAATGCGCCCAAGTCTGCCACCCCATATCGCGTTACGGAACACGATCCGGACTGGCATGAAGCCGTTCTGGAGATCAAGTCCGTCCTCAAGGGCGGAAAAGTCAAAGGGAACAAGATGGTTGTCCGGTTTCCAGGGCGCAACGATGTGGCTTGGGCTCAGTCTCCTAAGTTCGAGAAAAATCAGCGGGGCATTTTCTGTTTGAATAGGGATCGGGTCTCCGGTGTGCCCACGGCGAAGCTAGGAGGTAACCAAGTGAACGCGTACACTTGCCTAGGGCATGGTGCTGCGCTCCCGATGGCAGAGGAAGCGCACGTGCGGTCGCTCCTCAAGAGCCAATAGTCGCGTTCCTCGTTGGGCAGTATTTGGGCAGTATTGGGTTGCTTGAAATCTCTCACAGGGCGAACTAAACTAACTAGTTTTCCATGTCTTCTTGACGACAGCACGAATCATGAAAATGGGTGCCAGATCGCGATATACTAAACAGAGCCTGATGTTAGCGTCTCGGTGGCCATCACCCAGAGAGGCGTGACTGGAATTTCCAGACTGTCGCTTGCGCCGCTGGTGGGTAGCCGAGATCCGTTGACGATTACGCTCACCCTACTCGAGGGGAGGTGTGTGGTGTGCCTCGCAGGCTTGCGCGCAGTGCCACCTATGCCCCTGGCCATTAACCCAAGCCCTTCCAACGCTTCAGCATTTTATTTTCGAGGGAGTCTGGGTTGTGGCCACGTGAATACCCAAAACCTTCCGAAGTGCCTCAGGGCACAGCACAATGTCTTTCCGCGAGTACCGCACATATCGTCGGCGGAATTCATTCATACGTTGCGTCACGAGTTCACGTGAGGTGCCCCACGTAGCGGGATAGCAACTCGTGCCTGATTGGCATCATGCGAATCGACCCGTCCTCCCGTGCCTGCCCGAACCGTTGGCTCAAATGAATCAAGCCCCGCGCCAGCCGTTGCCAGCCGTTGTTTGTCCAGACGAGAAGCTCTCGATTCGGTGGGTAAGCTCGATGGATACTACGGGCACAAAGCCACCTGCCAAGGACGCTAAAGTGATTGAAATGAAAAAGGTAGTTGGCGGAAGCTAGTGGGGGTCGAACCCACCTGCGACACATCAAGTACCGCACGACGGGTTTGAAGCCCGCGCCCAGCACCGGCCAAGAATAGCTTCCAGCGCAATTTTAACAGATCGTTGCACCTCGCCTTCCGGCAAGGCTAAACTAAAGAAGCACTTCTGCTCGCCGAGATTTTCCCCGGTCGTCTAATGGTAGGACAGCGGCCTTTGGAGCCGTGAATCGTGGTTCGAGCCCATGCCGGGGAGCCATCTCTTTAGTTTCAGCAATTTAGGCCACCACCAATTAGTTTCAGCAATTTAGGCCACCACCAACCCGGTCGTGTACAAACCGTGTACACAACCGTCGAATGAGCTCTGGAATGGCGTGTCGCGGAAGGCCTCGTGCCGTTAGTGTCGTCGGCGCTGAAGGTGCTACCAGAGCAGTGAATCGCTCCGGAATCCAACGCGAACGTTCGTCCAGACGCGATCCCCATCCGAAGGAAATAGCCCCGCCGAGTAGAGACGCGGCGAGATCTCTGAAGCGGATGGAGTGGCGGAACCCGCCGGCGTGCGTTATGGCGGGTCCTTCCGCCACATTGCCCATGCGGTCCAGCATGACGGACAGGAGAGCGGGGTCGTTGCCGACGAACAAAAGCGACCGCGGAGGGCGTATCTGATCTTCAGCCGCGCAAATGTTCAGCTATGAGTTCTCAAATGTGCAGATGCCGTGCTGGACGTTACGTTATTCTGAAAATACTCGACGCGGTTGTTTCTAAGCGCTTTCGGCTAACGCCAAGCAGCGGCCAATCGTTTCCGGCGTCGGATATGATCTCGCATTGCCGCTTCAGGTCGGATAGTTGGCCGTTGCCATCAGCAGATCGAGCGGCACATGGTCAGTGCCGCCGGAGATGACGGGCCATGCGATCTGGAGAAGGCCATCATCGCTCACCGGCCCTATTCGCCCGGCGCATTCGGGATGTTGACGTAACCGGATACGCTGCGAACCCGCTGCGACCAAGCGGGGTCATATCGCCGGGATCTGGCTCGCGGGATTGCATGCATAGCAACGCGACGCAGCCCCAGTTCGAGGCTATTGATCCGTCCGGCTTCGTATTGGCAAGGAGTGGACACTGGCCACGCCTTTGCTGATCGCTACACCAGGGTCTCCGAGAAGCATTCGTCTCCAAAGGGCAAAGGCTGGGGCGAATCTCTGGCCGCGTATGCTCTCGAACACCCGGTCGACCCGCGGACAGCGGCGCAACGCCCTTTTTTGCGCATGGTCTCGGCGACGTTCTGGGCATGGCATTCAAACTACGACCTTCAAAAAGACCATTTTGAGATCGACCCGCAGACCTTCGAATCAAAGCCACGCCGCAATCGGGAACGCTCATGATCAGTAAAGTGCGAGCTCTTGCAACCGGTTGCGTCTCTTCCCTGAGAGCTGGCCTGATATCCGTCATGGCGAGACCGCGGCAGACTGAGGCTGTTTGAAATATCTGAACGCCGTTCCGTTGCTTTTACACCGGCGTCAACAGGTCTGCATCCCGACGGTGCATCTCGCTGCGTGACGGCGGTCAAACCCGGCACGGCCCCCGAGTATAGCTTGCGCGTGACTTTAGTTAGATTCGCGTGACTTTACAGAGGTGGCGCTTCCCTTTCGCGTACGATGATGTCGAGCAATCCTCTGGCGGTGACGATCCGGGTCTTCTCCCAAGACGCGGGGAAATGCTTCAGATTGCCGGTCACCAGATAGTCCGCACGCGCCGCCTGCGCACATTCGAGAAACATGTCGTCATCCGGGTCGGCGCAGGCGCGGATAGTTTCCGCAGGGCGCACCCAGAAGCTCTTGTCACGGATGGCTTGGAGCGTGCCGGCGATGACATCGTCCGGCCGCTGGAACCGCGGCCGGCTGATGACCTCTTCATATTCGGCGTAGACCTTTCCGCTGACGCAGAGTTGAAGCGAGCCGCCGATGGCCAACGTGAAAACCTGGGCAGGAGGTCCGAGGGGCTGGAGCAAGGCGGAAACCATGATGTTGGTGTCGAGAACGACCTGAATCATGCGCCGGACTGCGGCCGGGATTCCCGCCGCGCCTTCCGGGCCGCGGCGATCTCCGCCTCGATCTCATCGGCGGAAAGCTGATCGAGACCGGCCTGCCTGGAGCTTTCCCAGGACTTCTGGAGCCATTCCGGCACCAAGTCATGCTCCAGCACCAACCGCACATATTGCTCGGTAGAGAGGCCATGCGCCCGCGCTTTGGCGGCCAGAGCCACAGTTTGCTCGTCGGGAATATCAATGGTCAGAGTCATGGGTCACGCCTTGTTCCGATCATATCAACCGCGCCACTTTACATGAAAGACGCCATTGGTGGAAGCGGGCGTAGTGCTTCGAGTGCCGCTTCAGGGTTAGCATTCAACAGTGCCCGCACAACTGGTGTGGTCGTGCGTTGTCCATACTCCGCTCTCAAGTCGGCGAATGGATTGTTTGCGAGTGCTCGGTTGTTTACCCTCCAGTCCAGAAAACGGTCGACAAGACGCGC
>QHXW01000430.1 GCA_003223115.1 Acidobacteriota bacterium | reverse complement strand
CGCTGGTGTTTGGCCCGGCGCACGGGCACGCCATCGCGCATGCTATTGAACGCGGCTCGGAGGACGTGCTGCAAGTGGAACACGGGTCGCTTTATCCGGCGCTGCACCGCTTGGTGAAGCAGGGGTTGATCGCGGCCAAAGCGGGCGTTTCTGAAAACAATCGCCAGGCCAAGTTTTACAGCCTCACGGCCAAGGGGCGGAAACAGCTTGCCGCCGAAAACTCAAAGTGGGACCGGTTGACGGAGGCCATCGCGCGCATCATGCGCCCTTTTGGTGAGGAAGGTGAGTTATGAGCCTGTGGAAACGCCGTGACGAGAGTCTAGATAGCGAAATCCGCGACTATGTCGATCGCGAAACCAAAGAAAACATCGAAGCGGGAATGGAACCCGAGGCGGCCCGTCATGCCGCGCTGCGAAAGCTGGGCCGTCCCGTCCTGAACGTCAAAGAGGACACGCGGGCGGTTTGGGGCTGGATCTGGGTGGAGCGCATGTGGCACGACCTGACGCACGGCTACCGCATGCTGCGAAAGAATCCGGGATTCACCTTGGTCGCGGTCGCCTCTCTGGCCATCGGTATCGGCGCAAATTGCGCCATGTTCAGCCTCGCCGATGCGCTGCTGCTACGCCCCATGCCGGCATTGCGTCCGGGTGAAGTGGTGACCGTGGGCACGGCGCAATCACTGCAAGGTTTCAGCGCGCTGGTGGCTTCCTATCGCGACTACGTCGACCTTCGCGATCAAAGCAAGAGTTTTGGGGGGCTGGCCGCCTTCGCTGAGGGGACCTTCGGGTTCGCCACACAGGCGGATGCGTTGCCGCAGATAAAGCTGGGAACGTTCGTGACCGGTAACTTTTTCCCCGTGATGGGAGTGGAGCCTGAGCTGGGACGCGCCTTCCGGCCTGAAGAAAATGTGGTGCCCGGGCGCGACGCGGTGATGATTCTGGATCATGATACCTGGGAAAAGGAATTCGCAGGCGACCGCGGTGTTCTGGGCCGCAAAGTGCGAATCAACGGCATCGAATTCACCGTCATTGGTGTGACGCCCGAAAAGTTCGATGGCGTCAATCGCTACCGCCGGCCGGCCTTCTACCTGCCCCTAATGATGTGGCCGCAACTCACAAATAATCCGCAGGACAAGCCGCTCGAGGCGCGCGATTATCGCAACCTCACATTGAAAGGCCGTTTGAAACCCGGAGTCACCACGCAGCAGGCTCAGGCGGAGCTCACGACCATCGCTAAAAATCTCGAGCGTGCGTATCCGGTTACAAATCGCAACCGCGGCGCTGTCGTTCGTACGGAACTGGAGGCGCGGATCCAGCAGTCGCCTCCGGACGCGATGTTGGTCGCTATGCTGAGCACGCTGGCTCTGGCAGTGCTGATTGTGGCTTGCGCTAACGTCGCCGGTCTGCTGACCAGCCGGGCGCCGGTGCGCGCAAGAGAAATCACTTTGCGCCTGGCCATCGGCGCAGGACGGCCGCGGCTTATCCGCCAGTTGCTCACCGAAAGCCTGCTAATCGCAGTGGCCGGGGGCCTTGCAGGTTTGCTGGTGGGCTATGGGGGCGTTATTTTCTTCAGGCAGATCAAGGTTCCGGGTGACCTGCCGATAAAGATCACGATTGATCTGGATCAACGCGCGCTGATGTTCAGTCTGATTCTGGCAGTGGTGAGTACGCTTTTATTCGGCCTGGCTCCAGCCATACAAACCACGCGCACCAACCTGGTGGGCGCGCTGAAAGCAGTGATTACCGATACCTCCGGCCGGCGGCGCCTATTAGGCCGCAATCTCTTGGTCGCGGGACAAGTGGCGATTTCTCTGGTGCTTCTTACTGTGGCCACTTTCATGTTTCGAGGCATCCACCATCAACTGGGCCAGGATCCGGGCTTCCGCACAGATCATCTTCTGACGATGAGCTTCGACCCCAGGCTGGTTCGTTACAGTGAAGCGCTGTCGCAACAGTTTTTCCAGCAACTGGTGGAACGCGCGCGCTCCGTCGTCGGGGTCAAATCGGCGGCGCTCGCCTACTCCGTCTCCTTTGGCAACGAGATGGATGGCGCAGCAATCATTCCCGAGGGCTTTCAATTCCAGCAAGGGAAAGAAAACGTCAATGTCTTCGCCAATACGGTCGGCGAGAACTACTTTGACACCGCGGGGATCCACATCGTGCGCGGCCGCGCCTTTCGCGCCTCGGACACAGCAAAATCCCCACCTGCCGCCATCGTGAATGAAGAACTGGCGAAGCATTTCTGGCCCGGCAAAGACCCGATCGGCAAACGACTGCGCGTGGACGACCGCAACGGGCCGTGGGTGGAGATCGTGGGCATGGTCAAGACCATCAAGTACCTATGGATCGCCGAGCCGCCCATGGACTTTCTTTACCTTCCGTTTACACAACACGCCAAGCCACATATGACGCTGCTGGCCGAATCCAAGGGCGATCCTTTGAGTCTGGTAGCGCCGTTGCGCGAAGTGGTCCACAGCCTGGATGCGAACCAGCCGATCTACGATGTCCGCTCCTACGGGGATTTTTATAAGACGCGCGCGATAAGTACTCCGAGATTGATTATCGAAACCGTCGCCGCCATGGGCGTGATGGGAATGGTGCTGGCCATGATCGGTTTGTACGGGCTGGTAGCTTACTCCGCAAGCAGGCGAACACGGGAAATCGGAATCCGAATGGCCATTGGCGCGTCGCGCATCGCTGTTCTGCGAATGGTACTGCACCAGGGTATGGTGCTCGCGTTGAGCGGCCTCGCTGTTGGCCTGGTGGCGAGCTTTGGCACCGAGCGAGTGTTGCACGCCATGTACTCCGGCAGCAGAACGGATTATGTTACCTACGCGCTGGTAGCGCCCGCGCTGCTGGCGATCACCATGCTCGCGGCATACATTCCGGCGCGCCGGGCGTCCCGTGTCGATCCGATGAAAGCCTTGCACTACGAATAGCGGTGGCCGCGCCGTATCGCACTCTCATGCTCCTGGGCTAAGCTGAATATTTCCCGGGCGCAGTCGCGGCCATCGGGCTCTTGAGTGAGTGACAGCAACTTTTCCAATCCGTGTGACCGCAAGACTGCTCACTTTGCTCGCCGCGGTTCTCTCCCCAGCGGCCGCGCAAACCAACGTCCTTACCTATCACAATGACAATGCCCGCACGGGCCAGTATCTCAACGAGATTTTGCTCGCCCCCTCCAATGTAAAGACCGGACTTTTTGGGAAGCGCTTCTTCCTTCTCGCGGACGGTGCCGTGTATGCGCAGCCGCTTTACGTGTCGAGAGTGAACGTCGCCGGCAAGGGCTTTCACAATGTCGTAATCGTGGCCACGGCTCATGACAGTGTTTACGCTTTCGACGCCTTCACGGGCTCGGGAATCGTGACACAACCTTTGTGGAAAGTGAGCTTCATCGATCCGGCGCACGGCGTCACCACCGTGCCGGCGGCTGACGTCGGGTGCGGCGTGATTCCCGAGCTGGGCATCAGCGGCACTCCGGTGATCGATGCCAGTTCCGGCACCATCTATCTGATTGCCGAAACGAAGGAGTCCGGGAGCCGATACGTTTTCCGCCTGCACGCTCTCGACGTCACGAGCGGCGCGGAACGGCCGGGAAGTCCGGTAGAAATCCAGCCGCCGGGCTTCGTGCCTCTCACTCATAAACAGCGCGGCGCTCTACTGCTCGCGAACGGTCTCATCTATTCATCCTGGTCTGGGCACTGCGATCTGGGCTCTTACCATGGCTGGGTCTTGGCGCATAATGCTGGAACACTTAAATTGGCCGCCGTGTTTAATAACACGCCAAATGGAAACGGCGGCTCCTTCTGGAACGGAGGCGCAGGGCCAGCGGCGGATGCGGACGGCAACATCTACCTGGTTTCCGCCAATGGTGACTTCGACGCGGACTCCCACGGCAGCAATTACGGGGAGAGCGTGATCAAACTGAGCCAGCAGCTTGCCATCACCGATTTCTTTGCTCCGTTCAACACCACGAATCTCAATTTGCTCGATCTCGACCTGGGCTCGAGCGGCGCCCTCCTTCTGCCTGACCAGTCCGGCAGCCCGGCGCACCGGCAGCTCCTGTTCACGTCCGGCAAGGAAGGCCGCCTGTATCTGCTCGACCGCCAGAATCTCGGAGGCGCCCAGGTAGGAAGTGATTCCGGAGCCGTGGCATCGCTCGATTTTTCGAATCATGCGACGTTCGGCTCAGCCGCGTACTTCAATGGATCGGTCTACATTGCGCCGGAAAATTCGGCCATGCTCGCCTTTCCCGTGGCCGGCGCGGTGCTCGCGTCGCTGCCTGTTGCTCAAACTCCGGACACAGCTGGCGACCACGGCGCGACGCCCAGCATTTCCGCGAATGGCGATCAGAATGGCATCGTGTGGATCGTGTCGGTTGAAGACGCCGGAAAGCTGCGCGCCTATGATGCCCGCGATTTAACCCGGATCTACGACAGCAATGCGCAACCCGCGGATGCGCTCTATAACTATGCCGAGTTTGTGGCGCCTACCATCGCTGACGGCAAAGTGTACGTAGGGACTTTCTATGGTGTCGCGGTGTACGGCCAGACGGGCGCCGCGCAGGCGGTGATCAATGCGGTTACGAATGCCGCCAGCTACGCGACTGATGCCCTTTCTCCGGGATCGCTCATCACCTTGTTTGGCACTGATCTGGCGCCGGTCACCGCTCGCGCGCGAGCGACGCCGTTGCCTCTTTCGATCGCGGACGTTTCGGTGACCGTCAACGGACTGGCGGCGCCGCTGCTTTACTTGTCACCCCTGCAGATCAATGCGCAGGTGCCGTTCGCAGTTTCGCCCGGACCCACGAAAATTGTCGTGCGCGTGAACGGGACACTGTCGGCGCCGCTCGACATTTCCGTTCGGCAGGCCGCTCCAGGGATTTTCACCGACCTTGACGGGCAGGCGGCAGCGCTCAATCGCGATAACTCCAGGAACTCACCACAGAATCCAGCCGCGGTGGGCAGTGTCGTATCGCTCTATTTCACCGGACAAGGGCCGCTGGCGGTGCCGGTCGACGATGGTGCGCCGGCTCCGATTGGGCCGGTCATTCACGCGATGTTAGAAGCCTCGGCCACGGTCGGCGGCGTGCCCGCCGAAATTCAATTCGCTGGGTTGGCGCCGGGCTGTGCCGGACTCGCGCAAATGAACTTGAAGGTCCCACCGCTCCCGGCCGGAATATATCCGGTGATCGTGAAAATGGGAGGGGTAGCGAGCAATGCCGCACGTTTGTCAGTAAGATCTGGTTCGTAGCGCAGCCACTCGAGCGGTATTGGCAACAGACCGCCGGGTTTCACGCCATCGTTGTTATCAGATGGCTTCCAGCTCTTCCTCGAGCATCTGCTTCTGCGAGAGATCCGCGTAGTAGCCGCCCGCGGCCACGAGTTCCGCGTGTGTTCCCTGCTCCACAATACAGCCCTTCTCCAGCACCACGATCCGGTCTGCCTGCCGAACGGTTGAGACGCGATGCGAGATCAGAATGACTGTACGACCGCGCATGACCCCGCCCAACCCTGTGAGGATTTTCTCTTCGGTCAGCGTGTCCACACTCGAAAGAGCATCGTCCAGAATCAGAATGCGGGGGTTGCGCAGCAGCGCGCGCGCAATGGCGGTGCGCTGTTTCTGGCCGCCGGAAAGCGTAATGCCGCGCTCGCCCACCATGGTCTGGTACCTGTGTGGAAAGGATTCGATATCGGCCGATAATCCCGCCAGTTCCGCCGCTTCGCGGATCTGTTCCTCGGTTGCGTCGTCCACGCCAAAAGCTATGTTCTCGCCAACGGTCGCGCTAAACAGAAACGTCTCTTGCGGCACAAACCCGATATTGCGCCGCAACTGGGCGGGATCGAGCTCCCTCAGATCCGTGCCATCCAGGTAGACCGCGCCTTCAGTCGGATCCATCAGCCGTGGAATGAGCGCAGCCAGCGTGCTCTTTCCACAGCCTGTGTGCCCCACGATGGCCACCGTCGATCCCGCGGGAATTTCCAGCTCAACTCCGTCGAGCGCCCGTCCACTGGGATAATCCACCGAGACATTGCTGAATCCGATTGCGCCGTGAACCTCGCCGACAGCAACCGGCGACACGGGAGCTGCAATCGTAGGCCTCTCGCGCATGATCTGGTTAATTCGTGCCATGGATGCGCTGCCGCGTTGCATCAGGTTCACCACCCAGCCCAGCGCGATCATGGGCCACACCAGCATGCCCATGTAAGTGTTGAACATGACGAAGCCGCCGAGCGAAATCCGATGCCTCATTACCTGGTAGCCGCCGGCCCACAGCACCACCAGAAATGTGATGCCGATCAAACCTTCGAGCAGCGGTTGGAAAATGCCTGAGATCCGTACCAGCCGTAAGTTCTGTGAAATGTACTTCTTGTTCAGCTCTTCAAAGCGGCGCATTTCCGGGGCTTCCTGTACGAAGGCGCGAATCATGCGGACACCCGAAAGATTTTCCTGGACCCGGCTGCTGATGTCCGAGAACATCGCCTGGATGGCTTCAAACCGCTCGTGAATCGCGCGGCCGAACAGCATCACTGCCACGCTCACCAGGGGCGCCGGCAAGATAGCGAGAATCGCCAGGCGCCAATCCTTGATCATCATCACCAGAATCGCCAAGATGAATGTCAAGCTGGTTTCGGTCCAGTACATGATGCCCGGCCCCAGCATCATGCGGACCGCGTTCAGGTCATTCGTAGCGCGCGCCATGATGTCGCCGGTTCGCTGGCGCGCATAGAAGTCAGGCGAAAGCGAAACCAGGTTCGCAAACAGATCGTTGCGCAAATCGTACTCGATATCCCGCGAAATGCCGATCAGGATCACGCGCATCCAGAACTGAAAAAGGCCCTTGATCAGCGAGACTCCCACCAGCAGCAGCGCGAAACGAAAAACCACTCCGAGCCTATTCCCCGCAGTCAGCGCGTCGATAGCGCCGCCGATCAGCAGGGGCACCGCAGCGCCGGCCACGTCTTTGATGACCAGCGACCCCATGCCCCGCACCAGTCCCCACCGGTATCGGCGCATATAGGGCCACAACGTGCGAATGGATTCAAGCATCCTTTACATTCCCACCATGCTTGTGAGCGTCTTTGTCCATTCTAAGAAAAAAGTCTTCCGCCCTTCACGCGTGTGCCACCATCCGTAAGCCGAGAAATAGTCATCGGGTGCGGTCACCATCCTGACGTCAAGGCCTTCGGAGTGAGACCGGAACAGATGCGCCGCTCGCCTAGAATGGTAATCCGAAGTCACCAGAATTACCCGATGCACGTTACGCCGGTGCAGCTCCGCGATAATGATGCGCACCTCTTCTTCGGTCGAGTGTCCCTGATGAGGCATGGCGATGAACCACTCTCGCGGAAATCCGCGCCGGACGGCAAACGGGATGGCGAGATCGGACTCGTGCAGGTCGTAAAAACCGGGAGCGCCACTGACCAGAACCTGCTGAGCGTAGCCCTGTTTGACGAGTTCCGCCGCTTTGAGAATGCGGTGGCCGTACGCATCGCCGGCCAGCACCACAACCACATCGGCGCGAAACGGCTGCTCGCTGTCCACCAGGTACGCACCCATCCATCCCATCCAGAGGGAGTGAGTGAGAACCAGCAGGAGTAACAAGGGCGCGGCACTCAGGAGGGCGACCTTCGCGAAGCCTCGCTCGAGCCTCAACTATTTCTCGTCCGTGGTGTTCTTGGGATCGATATGGCCCACTGTCTTGAGCCGCTGGTACAAACGCTCCACTTCGGCTTCGTCTTCCGGACGCAGCAGGCGATAGCGAGGCGAGGAAAGTTGGCGACGCTCTGGCCCCGGATTCAGCGCCTCGCCCCAATATTGACGGTAGGGAATGCCATCGATCAGCGCGTCGCGAGAGAGGCGGCGCAGATGGCGCAGAAGATCGTTACATCGTTCCAGGTCACCCGGGTAAATCAGGATGAGCTTCGAATCGTCAAACATCGTCAAGCGGACGATGAGAGGTGAGATCCATCCCGTGCGGTCTAGCCGACGGATGTCCAGCCACAGGACACGGCTTTTGCCGATGGACAAAAACTCTTCGTGAACTTCAATCAGCGGTCGAAATGCCAGAATTAAAAGCAGCGCGGAACTGAGAAGAAAAAGTACAGCGGGTACAAATGCCGGCGTCCATTCAAGGCCCAGCCAGCCTGAGAATGCAGCCAGCGCTAAGGCCGTCAAGCCAAAAGTTAGATAATGGCGGGCGGGCACGTAGCGAGTCATCTCAACCTCGTCATCTCTAGACTACTCCGGCTCCGCCCGCCCGTCAATGCGCCCGCACAATTCGAAATCCGCACCAACTGTAATGCAATGCGCTCCAAATAGTTGCCGCCGCAGTGGGCCAAATGAGTGCGTTAGCGATCGCTTGGATGGGAGCGGAATTGAGAACGTTTTGGACCATCCACGCCGTGGCGCAAACGATTTGCAGAAACGTGCTGAGCTTGCCCCACACGCTGGGACGGAATTGGCGAACTTTAGTGAACAGCAGCGCTACAGCGGAGGAGGCCAGCAGTAATACGTCGCGGCCGAAAATCACGATCACCAGCCACCACGGCACGCTGTGTACCGCGGCAAGTGAGAGAAAAACTCCGCTGAGCAAAACCTTGTCCGCGATGGGATCAAGATACGCTCCGAACTGTGTGGTTTGTCGGAAATGCCTCGCAAATGCCCCATCCAGAGCATCCGTAACGGCCGCCGCAATGAAAAGGCATAACGCCGATTCATGCCGCCCGTTGAGCATTTCCCAAAACACGAACGGCGCTAGTACCAGACGCAACAGGCTGAGCAGATTTGGCAGGCTTCGAAAACCAGTCATCTAAGGGAGAGGCGTGCTGACCGAGGTTGCACGCGCTGCGCCGGGGTGCTCGCGAATCACCAGCGTCTGGTCGGAGTAATACGTTCGGGTGCCCGTCTTTCCGAATGAAACTGGTTCCGCATGAACCGTATATTCCTTTGGGCCGCCTCGCAGAGTGAATCGATATCCGTTCTTGAACCCCGCGCCGAGATCCTTGGGAATGAGCGGCACCAGTTGGGCCAGCGAAGTCGCGTAACCGCCGTAATGGTTCTCGTACTGCGCCTGCGCCATGTGGATCAGCCGAATGTTTTGAATCGTCGTCACTTCCTGGCTGCGCACCTGAGCGCGCCTGAGATTCGGGATGGCAACACCACCGATAATCGCCATTGTGGCGACCACTCCGAAGAATCCCACCGCCAGCAGAACGATGAACACCACTGCCAGCGGGCTGACGTGCTTGCGAGTTTGTCCCGAGGCTCCGGCAAGAGGCGCGCCACAGTTCAGGCAGAATTTCCCGCTGCTATCGATCTGTTTTCCGCACGAGGAGCAGAACATATGATTGCCGAGGATGCCGCTCAATAAGTTTTCTTGAGTCCCTGCTGATCAAACAACCGAAACAGCACCACTGCCTCTTCCTTCAAAAAATCACTAGCAATCTCGACCGGACTGCCGCCCAGTTTTTTCATTTCCGTATTGCCGACCTGCAGTTCGTGAAAGCCGCTCGCAAGGGCGTCTTCTATGCGCGCACCATACACAATGGTCGAAATCCGCGCCCAGTGACAGGCTGAAAAACACATGGGACACGGCTCGCAGGTTGAATAGATCGTGCATCCCGAAAGGTCGATCGAGCCGAGCGTCTTGCACGCCTGGCGGATCGCATGGACTTCGGCATGCGCCGTGATATCGGTGGTCTCCCAGACCACATTGTGGACGCACACGACAATTTCGCCATGCCGCGCGATGCATGCGCCAAAAGGAGTCTGCCCGCGAGCAATTCCTTCTTTCGCCTTTTCGATGGCCAGCCGCATGAAACGTGGATCCGGTGAGTCCGGCATGGCGGTTGCAATGTCAACTTTATCACGCTACTCTAGACCCCACCTCTGCCAGACGCTGCCGCCAGGTAACGCGTTTTTGTGGGGACACGTCTGGGCAATTGCCAGAGCAGGTGTTTCGCTGCTTGGGCCTGTGAATCGCTGACTGAAGGGGAACGGCGTCAGGAAAGCGACTGGCAAGAAAAGACCGCGGGTGATCGGGACTACGGCGAGTGGTGCAGGGTTTTTGCCGTTTCCCCTGCTTTGCGAGCGCTACGGAAGTGTGAAAGCACGCATCAGAGCAGCTCGTTGCGCCGGCACGCAGTCACGCTGTTTGGACCGAGCCCGTGAGTCAGAGCGCACCAGCCCTCACATTCAGAATCGGATACTTCGCCCAGTCTTTGTAATCGAAGTGCCACCACTCAACCGGGTACACCGAAAATCCCTGCTCTTCCATGGCGTGGCGCAGCAGCACGCGCTGCCAGCGCTCGAGCGACATGCCGCCTGGATAGTCCGGATACGACCTCTCCGACATTTCATCGTACAAGCCGCCCATCTCCAACACTTGTCCGGTTTTCAAATCATATAGCGTCAGGTCCACCGCGCACCCTCGGTTATGGCGCGAACCTTCACTTGGATTGGCGACAAAGATACGCTTGTCCGGCGGCGTACCGTCCCAGAACATCTTGGTCACATACCAGGGCCGGTAAGAATCGTGAATGAGCAAGCCGTAGCCCATCGTCTTGAGCTTCCGGTGCGCGCGCACCAGCGCCTCGGCCGCGGGACGTTGCATGAATGCTCTGGCTTGCGGATAGAACACGGTGCGCATGAAATTGTTCGTGGTGGCATAGCGGATATCCAGCTTGATTGTCGAGTCGAGTTTTACCAGTTCCACCAGATCCGGCTTGCGAAGGTCGGTACGCTCCCTGGGCGGAGTGGCGGCCATGGCTCTCTTGCGCAGCACGTCCACCGGCTCGAGCGGAGTGATATGGAAACTGGCGGAGGTTTCGCCTTCAATCTGGCGGCGCTTGAAAACCACATCGCTCACCCGCGCCTCTGTCGCGCGGCCGTCCGCGCCCCGATGAAACGTGAGCGTCTCACCGTCGTAAAGTCCCCATTTCGGGAAGCGAAATACGTTTTCCGAAACTTCCTCGAGCGGATAGTAGTCGTACCATTCGATTAACGCCGTCAGCTTGCCGTCTTTCTCCAGCAAGTACAGCGTGTCGTGGTCCCATCCATACTCGCCGATTAGCCCGCTCCACCGGGCGGGAGCGGCAGCCGGCTTTCCGACCGTGACGCGCTTGAGATGTTCGGTGCCTGCGCGCACACTTCCCTCTTCAGGTGTAATCGTCGCGCCGTACGCCAGCTTTCCGTCCACCATCAGCGCATCACCAGAACGCCGCATCTCGACGCGCTCGCCTCCCCTGAACGGCAGGTGATAAAGTTTGCCGTCACGCTCGATCAAGTCGATGGCTTTTGCGCCTTCGCCGTAATGTCCGTCAAGCTTGCGCGCGAGCGCGGGCTCGACCAGCGTCGTCATCGCAATTCGTGGCAGCGGCTTGCCGCTTTTCGCCGCAAGCATCAATCGCAGCGCTTCCCGCGCAATGTGTCCGGTCACCGCGTTGGCGCTGTCTTTGGTCGTCACAGCTACTACACCGCGCTTGTCGTCAGGAAGCGCCAGTACCTCGGTCGCAAAACCATAAATGGAGCCGCCATGGCCCACCAAGCGGTGTCCCTGGAATTTGTTCACGCGAAACCCGATGCCGAAGCCCGAAGTCTCTCCCGGTTTCGCAAATTGCGGCTGCCACATCCGCTCGAGTGTTTCCGGGTTCAACACCATGCCCTGTGGACTGCGCCCGCGCGCGAACAGAACGCTCAAAAAACGTCCCAGATCAAGAACCGTGGTGTACAGGCAGCCCGCCGGACCGATACCGAGCTGAAACGCCGGAGCCTCAAACGTCCGGCCGTCATAAGTCCACATGTAAGCTTTGGCCAACTGGCGAACGAGCTCTGGTTCGGGCTCAAACGCGCTTCGCACGAGACCCATGGGCTGGAGCACGGCGCGCTTCAGGTATTTCGCGTACGGCTCTTTCTTGCTTTGCTCGAGAACGTAGCCCACCACCGTGATGCCGGCGTTCGAATATTTTGTGTGCGTACCCGGCTCATACACCAACGCAGTCGAGTTGAGACTTTTGACCGTCGCGGCCACCGAGGGCTCCGTGGGATCGAAATAATGTCCAACCGGTGGTTCACGCACCAGGCCCGAGCGGTGCGACATCAGATCCCGCAGCGTGATGGACTTGTGGAATGGGTTGCCGGGGCGGAAATCCGGCAGGTAGTCGGTGATCGGCGCGTCGAGGCTCAGCTCACCACGCTCGACCAACTGCATGATCCCAATATCGGTGAACAGCTTCGAAACCGATCCCACACGATACACCGTCTGCGCGGCCGCCGGAATCTTTTTCTCGGGATCAGCAAACCCGAACCCGCGTGCCCAGACAATCTGCTGATCGTCCACCAGCGCGACCGAAATGGCCGGAAGATCTTTCTCCCGGAGTTCGTGCTCGATGAAAGGCTCGAGCGTTCGCGCGATCGCGCCATAATCCTGACGCGGCGCAATATCGGGCTCGGGCGCGAGTGGCGGCGCCGCCCATGCAGCCAGCAGGACGAGACTGAGAACGCCCGGCCAGAGGCATGTAACGATCCGCGACCGGCGCATCGCGCTTATTCTAACAGGGCATTCTTGCCTGTCTGTGGAATAGGCCGCTTCCTGCCTATGGGCCTTGCCTATGGCTGCCCCCTGGCGGTAGGACCGCGGCTTAGTATTGTGGAACGTGTTCTTAATGAGCCGGGAGTAACCTGGGACCTCCACTCTTGGTTCCATATAGTTCCATATCATTGGTTAACTGTTTCTTTCCGGCCTACACGGCATGTGTCACCAAATCGAGTATTGGCATTAACGGCATCAAAAGATACCTTTATAGAGAACGATGTCTATCACGCTTCAAGGAGATGAACCCATCATGAAAACGTTACTTCACAACTTTATTCGGGACGAACAAGGTCAGGATTTGATCGAATATACGCTGCTTCTGGCCTTCGTGTGTCTGGCGTCTGCCGCGCTGTTCATCAGCGCTGGCGGTAGCGTGGCCGGTATCTGGACAGCGACGAACTCCAGACTAACTGTTGCCAACACCTCGGCCAGCTAACTTGCGAGCGGGGGGCGTGAATCACACGCCTCTTGCTTCACCTGCTTCAGGAGTCTAGACAGTATGAACACACTGTGGAATCGCTTCGTCCGCGAAGAGGAAGGTCAGGATCTGATTGAGTACACGTTGTTACTGGGATTCGTGTGCTTGGCCACTGCCGCGCTGTTCATCAGCTCGGGTGGCAGCCTGTCAGGTATCTGGGCCTCGACGAACAGCCGCCTCGACGTCGCAAACACCTCGGCTAGCTAAGCTAAGCTAAGCTAGCGCCGTCGAGTGGATTCATTCGGAGCCGGTCCTGTGAAATAGGCAATCCTGCCTGTCGTGGGACCGGCGTCTCGTCGAAGATCCGTGATCCTCTCGGAATCCGCGATTCTCCCGGAACCCCTGTTTGTCTCGAGCTCCCGCCGGTCTGCTTCCCACTTACTTGATATACACGGCAACCTGATTGGGCTTGATATCGAGACGGTCCATGCGGTGGCTGAGTTCGAATGGCTGACCGATCTTGGCTTCGGGGTAATAGGGCAGCAGGTAATTCTGAATCAGAAAATCAAGCATCCGGCCTTCGATTGTCATGCCGGAAATTTCAACACTCTGAACTTCGGCCGTGGCTCGTCCGCCGCTCGATTGAATCCGCGCAACCACCGTGACAGGGTGTTCGCCCGCCAGAAGTTGCCGCATCAGCCAACCCGGCGCCTTGCCCTGCGCCTTGCGGAGCTTAACGAAATCCACCAGCGCCGAACCGGTGGCTGAGCCGCTGCCTAGCTCGAGTTTGGGCTCGCGGATACCGTCCGGCACGGTCTTCGGCAGTTCCTCCCGCACGTACGCGTTCAGTTCCTGCGGACTGAGCGTCACTCTTGATCCGGGCTTCAGCCGCTCAGTTTCGATCAGCTCGAACTTGTGTTTGATGGAAACGTAATCGGATTGCGTCGCCGCGTAGAAGGGTATGGCCAAAACCAGCAAACGCGCCATCCGAAAGGAGTGCATGCTTAATTATACGGGCCGGCGCAGACTCCAGTTGCGGATTTAGCTGGAATCGGAAACGGTCCGGTGTATATTGAATCAGACGACCCAGCCGGTGATTGGTGTCACAAACCGGTGTGATCGATTTCGAAGCTAACGCTCGCGCGCCATGGACCAGCTGAAACTGGGACTGAATCGAACCGCAACCGAATCGCTCGCGCAGGATCTTGCGGCCTGCCTCGTGGAACTCGACGAAATCGACGCCAATGTCCGGCGCCTGCTGGTGGGTCTTGAGGATGCCCGGTTTAACTGGTCGCCTGGAGCTCGCGCTGGTCCATCGCCCAGTGTCTGGCGCATCTGGATATCGTCGGCCGCGCCTACATCACGGTTCTGGATCAAGCCATGGAGAGAGCGCGCGCCGAGAACCTGTTCGCGCAAGCTCCCTTTCATTACGGATTTTTAGAGCGCTGGTTTGTGCGGTCCTCCGAACCACCGGCGGGCCTTCGATTGAGAACCCCAGGCCCGGCACGGCCCTCTTCCGAATATTTCATCGAGCAACTCCCTGCCCGATTTTTTACACTTCAGGGCGAGCTGCGCCAGCGCCTCCACCGCGGCGATGGATTGGACCTTGCCCGCGTGAAAGTGGCCTCGCCATTTGTTCGTACCCTGAAGCTCTGGGGCCGTGCTTTCAATTTCTCACGGCGCACGAACGCCGGCATCTGTGGCAAGCCTGGCAGGTGCGGAATTGCGATTCCTTTCCTCCGGCCAGAGCTCGGAAACCAAATCCGCAGTTGACTCCGCTTAGCCCGAGATGTGGCATTCTTGCCTGTGGTTGGGACCGGTCCCGTGGAATAGGCCTTCTTGCCTGTGCTGTGACCGGCCCCGTGGAAATGCCCCGCTCAGAAAGTGATGCCCACCAGCACTGAAGCCTCATTTCGATTCAGCGGCAAAAGATTTTCCACCGATTGTGAAAGGCTGTTGTATCCCCAGCGCGTGTAGCGCACTTCGGGCGTGATATCCACGCGCCCTATCCTGAACCGCACGCCGCCGGCGGCCACGAACCCCACCGTGTTCGCAGAAGTGCTCCCATTAAATAAGTACGAGGGCACGTCACCAAAATTGTTGATGTGACGCACCGAAACACCGGCGCCGAGCACCGGAGCAATCACCTGATGCCCGGCCGTGAACCTCAGCATCGCCGGAAATTCCCACGAATCGGAATGCGTGTTCAACGCGCCAACTCCCGGCAGGATTCCCACGTTCAGCGTCTCGCGCTTGAACAGCGCGTCGCCTTCAACTGAGAAGCCCAGCGGCAGTCTGACGCCCAGCGTGGGCCCGACTTCAAATCGCTGGCTGCTGGTCAAGCCACCGAGCCCACTGGTGATCGAAGTAGTAGTATCCGAAAAAGGAACACCGCCACGCGCGCCGAAAATAATGGGGCTCGCGGCGAATGTATTCAAAGCAAGCGGAAATAAAAGCACGAGTGTGCGCATTAAGTCTCCCAACCGGTATAAGCCGGCTTACACTTCAGACGCGCGCTACAATTTTAGAGTTACGCGTTTCTCGAAACGGTCAAATGGAATAGGCCATCAAGGACGCCATGTAACCTAAGCAGTTCAGTTGTGCCGGACGCCACTCTCCTCGGGCTCGATGCGTGTATTCAACAACAGTCAGATTAAGTTTTGGTGGTGTTAATCTTCACTCATTTCGTTGGTGAACACCCATGTGAGCAGGGCCCGGCTGTACCACGTGGATGCGGAGTCGCGTCCCCTCTATGTGGGAGGTTACTGTGACTCGACAACTAAAATATCTGGCAATTCTAGCAACCATCGGCGTAGCAGTTAGCGGATTGGTCTATGGCGATGATGACGATCATGCGTGGAAAAGGCACCGCGATAACGATGATCGCGGAGCATATGGTCATGGAGCGTATCGTGGAGACAATCAGCAATATTACGATCGCGCGTATCGCGACGGTCTGAATCAGGGCCAATACGATCGGTCCAGCAATCGGCGCAATTCTTACAAAAGGTCCGCTTGGCGGCAGGGCGATTCCAGCTACGGGAATGCCTATCGCAGCCACAGTTACCGGCCGACGCAAGGCGACAATTACAAGCACGCTGACCGCGGTTATGACTCACGCATGGGAAATAAGGACGGTTACAAACAGACTTACCGGTCTGGATATGTCAACGGATACCAGCCGGGCTACCAGCGCGGCCGGTAGTGCTGATACGACCACTCACGCATCGGACCCGCGACCGTGAGCGCGGTAGTTTCAATCGTGAAAGCACCATAGCTGTTGGTGCAGGCGGCCGAGTATCTGGGTATAGCCTGCGCATCACCATGGCTCTGGTGGGATTGGCCGTAGGCTATTGGTGACGCAGCTCGGCCTATCTCTTCCAGCACCAAAATGCCAGCGATGCACAGTGTCAATGCCATTCCGCTCCCTCCAAATGATCGGTATCATAATTGGGTTGATGTGGTGGTTGCTCCCCTGATTCAGGACATTCGCTATACCCTGCGGCTCGGTCGTAAATCGCCCGGCTTCGTCGTGTGTGTGATCCTGTTGCTCGCCTTGGGCATTGGGCTGAACAGCGCCATCTTCACCTTACTTGACGCTCTTCTGTTACGGCCCTTGCCGGTCCGCAAACCGCGTGAGCTGGTGCGTCTGGTGCAAGTCGCGGCTCCGCTTGGTCCGCGCAGTTTCTTTACCTACAACACTTACCGCGCGCTCGCGCAGGGCAATAGAAGTTTCACGCGGTCTTCGCCTACAGCGAGTCGAACGTCGCGGTTCACGATAACGGCACACATAGCATCCGTTGTCACATTGTCAGCGGAAGTTTCTTCAGCGCTCTGGGTGTCCCGGCGCTGTACGGACGAACGCTGACGCCGGCCGATGAACTGCACGCGTCCGATGTCCTGCCCGCAGTGCTCAGTTATACATTTTGGACGCGGAGTTAGGCGGGTGACCCGTCGGTAATCGGCAAAAAGCTGACGTTACAGAATCGCGCGTTCACCATTGTGGGAGTCATGCCGCGTGGGTTCCACGGCGTACAGGTTGAAACCGGCCCGGATGTATTCATTCCGCTGATTGGGGCCGAGGGTTTGTTTGAAATTGAAACCAAAAAAGCTTGACAAACTAAACTATACCGTTCAGTATTGTTGAAGAATAGGAGTGGCGGCCAGACAATCATGATGCGAGTAGAGCACCTGGTGAAAACCTTCGGCGAATTCACTGCTGTTGGGGACATCTCATTCGAAGTCGCCAAAGGCGAGATCTTTGCGTTCCTCGGTCCGAACGGGGCTGGGAAAACGACCACCATCAAAATGCTGACCACACTGCTGAAGCCGACTAGCGGACGTATCGAGCTCGATGGCCTCGATCCGGTGAAGCATCAGAACAAGGTGCGCCGGCTATTCGGCATCGTATTCCAAGACCCAAGTCTCGATAGCGACCTCACCGCCTACGAAAACATGGAGATCCATGGTGTTCTGTATCACGTGCCGCGGGCGGAGCGCCGCGAACGCATTGAGAGCCTGATGAAGTTATTCGAAATCTGGGACCGTCGCGACCTTCAGGTGAAAAAATTCTCGGGCGGCATGAAGCGGCGTCTCGAGATTGCTCGCGGCCTGCTGCACACCCCGAAGATTCTCTTCCTGGACGAGCCGACCCTCGGCCTTGACCCACAAAGCCGCAATCAACTTTGGACCCATGTCAAACATCTGAACGAAACGCAACAAGTCACCGTCTTTCTCACCACGCATTACATGGACGAGGCGGATCGCGTCGCACACCGAATCGCGGTCATTGACCATGGCCGCATTGTCGCCCAAGGCACACCAAAGGAACTGAAAGAGCAAACCAATGCGGATAGTCTGGAACAAGCCTTCCTCACGCTGACGGGATCCTCGATCCGGGACGAAGGAGCCGACGCGGCGGATGCCATGAGGCAGATAGCAAAGATGTGGAGTCAAAAACGATGAGCACGATCTATATCCTCTGGCTACGTGAGATGAAACGTTATGTGCGGTCTCGCGCGCAGATTGTCGCCTCGCTGGGCCAGCCGATGCTATACCTTCTCGCGCTCGGCTTCGGACTGGGCCCCGTGTTTCAACGCTCGGGACAAGGCAGTTACCTGCAGTTTGTTGCCCCGGGCGTAGTGGGCATGTCGATCCTGTTCATGTCGATCTTTTCGGGTATCGGCCTGTTGTGGGACCGCCAGTTTGGATTCCTAAAGGAGACCCTCGTGGCGCCGGTTCCACGGCTGCACGTCATGTTGGGGAAGGCCCTGGGTGGCGCTACGGTCGCTGTGATACAGGGCTCGATCGTATTCGTTGTGTGCCTGATCGCGGGCTTCCGGCCTGTGAACATTTCGTCGCTCCCGATCGCGTTCTTATTCATGGCGCTGATCGCGACAATGTTCACTTCGCTCGGCACGGCGATCGGCTCGGTGCTGGTCGACATGCAAGGCTTCCAACTCGTAATGAACTTCCTGGTTATGCCAATTTTCTTTCTGTCCGGTGCGTTATTTCCGCTCGCCAACCTGCCGAAGGCGCTGGCTATCGTCACCCGTCTTGATCCTATGACGTATGGCGTCGACGGACTGCGCGCGGCGCTCATCGGCATTTCCCACTTCGGAATCGCAACCGATATTGTCGTGATCTGCGCGATCACCGCTGTGTTTATGGGTCTCGGCACTTACTTCTTCAGCCGTATCCAACTCTAGCCGATGCCTCGCGTCCGCAGTGCGCGCGCGCACGAACAAGTACTGAGTGCCGCGCAGGAACTCTTCTCCGAGCGCGGCATCGACGGCGCCAGTATGGATGCAATCGCCGAGGCGTCAGGCGTCAGCAAGGCGACGATTTATAAACATTGGCCCGATAAAGACGCGCTGTGCCTGGAAGTGCTCTACCGGCTCAAAAACCAGATTCCCATCTTCGAAACGGATGATCTTCGCGCCGACCTCACCGCGCTGTTGAATTGCGAGGTAAAAGAGCAGAAATCTGCGGCGCACGCCAGACTGATGCAACACCTGCATGCGTACGCCGCAAAGAACCATGCGTTCGCGATGGCATTGCGCGCGCGAATCATGGAGCCGCCCGTGAACCGCATCACCGAGTTTCTCAAGCGAGGCTTGCGTGAGGGTTCATTGCGGAGTGATCTCGAAATCTCGGTCGGCGTTGCTCTACTGCTCGGGCCCATGATGTATCGCTACGTCACAGCCGTGACAGGAAAGCCGTTACCGCACAATCTGGCGGAGCAGGTGGTCGACGCCTTCTGGCGTGCGTACGGTGTAGAGCTTGCGACGAAGCCAATACAGAAAACTGCGCCGCGCCGCCGGTAATGCTCTCCGCTGGCGCTACAGAGATTGCCGCCCGAGCCGACAGCATGCAAAACACGCAAGAAACGATACTGATCGGCCTGCGGGGAACGATACGCCTCATCGCTCCGGCAAACAAGCCGTACGCTGATTGACCGTCGCAGTCAATTATAGTAAGCCGAACTGTTTCCTCCACCGCCGCGTTACTCTACTGAGCGCGCAAGGAGGGATGAATGGGCACTCTGTATCGGGATCTGCGACATGGCATTCGGATGCTGTTGAATAGACCTGAGTTCAACGCCACGGCCGTGATCGTGCTGGCGCTGGGCATCGGGGCAAACACCGCGGTCTTCAGCCTGGTGAACGCCTTTCTGCTGAAACCGCTGACGATCCAGAAACCCGAGGAGCTTGTCGGATGCTATAGACGGCATACCCAAAGGCCA
>QHXW01000429.1 GCA_003223115.1 Acidobacteriota bacterium | reverse complement strand
CCTGGCGGCTTTGCTGGTTGTGAGCCTGCTGCTCGAGCAGCCCACGCCGCGTGTGGAAAAAGTGAACGCGCCCGACGCCACGGTCATCGAAGCCGCGAGTGATGGAATTCAGCTGAAACAGGGTGAGCAGACGCTGATTTTGAAGAACGGGAGCGCGCGCGATGTCAATTATCTGGCGACTGGCGATACGATGCGCGCCCGCTATGTGGATGCCGACACCGGCCAAGTGACCATCAACAATGTTTATGTGCCGTGACAGGTTCGCGAATACGATGGCGGCCGCCGGCTTGATCCTGGCCGGAGCGATGCTAGTGTGCGCGCAGGATGCGCCGCTCGATCAGCACAGCTCGATTGGCATCGATTTGCCGTCTGATTCGCCGGTTGCTCTGCTAAAGACCGACGTTGGCGAGATCCGGCCTACCCAACGCGGGGGCGCATTGATTGTGGATCTTCACATGGCGCTCACTCTGCGCAATTCGAGCGCACATCACATTCGTGGAGTGACGCTGCTGGTTCTGGCGCAGGAAGTGACGCCGGGCGGAAAAGCTTCGGTTGCAGTCCCGAGCCTGGATGTAGCCCCCGGCCAGGCGTTTTCGGTGCGTGTGGACCTGCGTTTGCTCAAACCGCTGCAAACCGGCTCCGGGCCGCTGGTGAAAGTCAGCCTGGATGGCGTGCTGTTCGAGAATTTCGATTTTTATGGACCCAACCGGCTGAACTCGCGCCGCTCCATGACCGCATGGGAGATGGAGGCAGAGCGCGACCGCCGCCACTTCAAGACCGTGTTGGCGGCTGCCGGACCCGAGGGCTTGCGCCACGCGATTCTCGAATCGCTGGCACGGCAGGCCGAACGCCCTCGAATTGACGTTCGCGTTTCGCGCGGCGGGCGTGCGGTTGCTGCCGCAACGGCCCCGGATCGCATGGTGCGCTTCGCTTTCCTGAGGCTTCCGGATTCGCCCGTCGAGCCCATGGAAGGCTGGGCCGAGATTTCGGGCAACGAAGCGCGCGAGCCACGGATTGAAGTTCGAAACCGCTCACCAAGGCCCGTGCGGTATGTCGAGATCGGATGGCTTGTAAGAGATCGCCAGGGGCGCGAGTTTCTGGCGGGGTCGGTACCGGCCGCCGAGAACGATATGTTTCTGCCTCCCGGGGAGACGGGACGGGTGCTGCAGGATACGGCTCTGCGCTTCTCGCGGAATGCCGGCGAGCCGGTAGCCATCGAGAGCATGACGGGCTTTGTCAGCCAGGTGGAATTCGCCGACGGCAAAGTCTGGGTGCCGAACCGGACTTCGATTGAAAATGCACGCCTGCTGGGCGTGCTGGCCCCATCGCCAGAAGAGCAGCGCCTTACCGATATGTACCGCACTCGCGGCATCAACGCCTTGATCGAAGAACTACGGAAGTTCTAGTACCGTATCCACGACGTTCGTGAGAGGTTCGACCGCTCCATCACTGTCGGCGGCTCCTTGAGAGCGCGCTAAATCCAACTTGAAAACGTTACGCTGGTAACTGATGCTGCCATCCAAACCGCTACCTGATGACCCAGTCCAGCGGCAGCTTACCGAGCTCCGAAACGGCTTGCTCAAGCTGCACAAATCGCTGCTCGATTCGGAGTCGGCGGTGTACGACCGCGACGTCAAACGCATCACTTCGCGCGGTCAGTTGCTGGACCTGGTGCTCAATGATCCGTGGTTCGCTTGGCTGCACGAGCTTTCAGAACTGGTAGTGCTGATTGATGAGGCGATGGACGCGGAAGAATCGCCCACCGCGGCTGATGCCACACGCTTTATCAAGCAAGCGCGCGGACTGCTCTCTCCTCCGAATTCTACCGGTACGTTCCGAAAACATTATCTCGAGGCGCTGCAGCGGGACCCGGATGTAGTCATCGCGCATAGCGAAGCCATTAAGATGCTCGCCGCGCTAGGGTACTAGTCTAGGGTAATTCTTCGGGACGCCGACCGGCGAAAGCGCCGGTACCACCAGGGACGGCTGGCGAAAGCGTCGCTCTGACCCGCTGCCGGCGGGCTTATGCTGTAAGGACGGGAGGAACGAGCCCAGATGAGATCGAATGAACTGCAACGCCGCGAATTCCTGGTTACTCTGGCTGCCCTATCCGCTGCCGCGCAAGGGCTTGATGCGGCGAGCTCCGGCGGAATGGTCTACCGGAAGCTCGGTTCCACGTACGAGAAAATCTCGGCCATTGGTCTGGGCGGCTATCACATCGGCGTGCCCAAAGATGCAAACGAGGGGATCAAGATCATCCGGAGCGCGCTCGACCGCGGCATGAATTTCCTCGACAACTGCTGGGACTACCACGATGGCGACAGCGAAGTCCGCATGGGCAACGCGCTGCGCGATGGTTACCGCCAAAAAGCTTTTTTGATGACGAAATTCGACGGCCGCACCAAAGCATCCACGATCAAGCAGATCGATGAATCCTTGAAGCGGCTCCAGACCGATCACATCGACCTGATCCAGTATCACGAGAATATCCGCATGGAAGACCCGGACCGGTTTTTCGCCCCGGGCGGCGCGCTCGAAGGCGTGATGGCGGCCAAGCAGGCCGGGAAAGTGCGGTACATCGGTTTCACAGGGCACAAAGATCCGGCGGTTCACCTGCGTATGCTGGACATTGCCGCGCAGCACAAATTCCATTTCGACTCCTGCCAGATGCCGCTCAATGTCATGGACGCACATTTCCGCAGCTTCACTCACCAAGTGGTGCCGCAGCTGGTGAAAGAAGGAATCGCGGTACTGGGCATGAAACCCATAGGCAGCGGCGAAATCCTGAAGAGCGGCGTTGTCACTCCCATCGAGTGCCTGCATTACGCGCTGAGCCTGCCGACGTCAACCGTGATCAACGGATGCGATTCCATGGACCGGTTGAACCAGGCTTTTGAAGCCGTGCGTACGTTCAAGCCCATGAGCCAGGCGGACGTCGTCAAGTTGCTGGCGAAGACCACGCAGGCGGCCATGACCGGCCAATTTGAGCCGTTCAAAACCACTTCGATGTTCGACGGCACGGCGCGTCATCCGGAATGGCTGGGCTGAGGGACCGGCTGGGCTGAGCTGAAAAATCAGGAGAGCGCTCCTTCAATTCGGCTCAATTCGGCTGGAGTGATTGCTTCGCGCCTCCGTATTCAGATACAATGCCCTTCCGATTTCATCCGCCATGTCCGTATCCGCTGCCCGTGACCCCAACCAAGCTATCGGACGTGCGCCGGAGCGACTGACTCTGGAAGAACGGCTGGCGCTGACCGGCAAGTTCATTGCGCTTGAAATCTACACGCCTCAGGATTTGCCGTTGCGGCGCATCGAAGCCATTGCCGATACGCCACAAGAGTGCTTGCGGCAGCTTGCCGCCCGGGGGTTTGACGCCACGCTGTTTGAACTCACGCGTCTCACGCCGCCATATTGAGCCGATCCGCGTGAGCATTTACCCGCTCGTGCTGCTGGCTGCTCCATGAACAAGAGGCGAACGAAACCCGCTTCCTGTGCTCCCATCTGGTGACTCGCCGTTGGTCTGACGCAGCGGGGTGGAACGCAAAGAGACTGGCATCTGGAAAACATCTCGGCTTCGGTCGCGAGCGTGCAAAGCGAGGTGAAGCTCAACTGGGGCACCCACATCACCTGCTCGCGGCGACACAGCATTTTCGTGGCACGGTGCGCTACTGCTACTGGCGCGATTCAAGCTATTTCCTGGGAATCGAATTCCATCCGGACTCCCAGTGGTCGCGATCGAATTTGAGCCCGAGCATCTGATCGACCCGGGTGAAGTGCAGGCAGGCCGGGGAAAGAATGACGCCGAGTCCGGACAATCGCCTCGCAATTCAGTTCGGCTTTCTGTTCCACCCAATTTTAACAATGGCATCTTTGGCGACCTTGGCGGTGTTGCAATGGATGGTGACGGTATCATCCACTTGAAGGGCGTAACCACCAGCCAGGACGATCACCACAGGAACTCCGTCGCAGAGAGCGGTCTCGATCACCAGTCGGTCGCGGTTCTTGAGGCCGTCGAATGTGAGCGCGAGGCCGCCGAGTTGATCCTGACAATACGGGTCGGCCCCGGCTACATAAATCATCAGGTCCGGATGGAATCCAGAAACCGGAAAGCGGTAGGCCGTGCGGAGCCGGTCCAAATATTCCTGGTCACCTACACCGTCGGAGAGGTGAACATCCACGGTCGAGGGAGGTTTCCGCACAGGGTAATTATTGTATTGATGAATGGAGAGAGTGAATACCGCGGGGTCGCCCGCGAAAATGGCGGCCGTACCGTTCCCGTGATGGACGTCGCAATCGACAACCATGGCGCGATGAATTTTTCCGTCATGTTGCATCTTGCGAATGGCGACGGCGATGTCGTTGATGGCGCAGAAACCTTCGCCGTGATCAGGAAAGGCATGGTGAAATCCACCGCCTACGTTGAAGCTGACACCTTCGTCGAGAGCCAGGCGGGCCGCCAGGGTGGTGCCGCCTGCCGCCAGCCAGAATGCGCGCGACATTTCAGGCGAATAAGGAATCTCGAGCTGCAGAATCTCTTCCTGGCTCAAGGTTCCGTTCTTGAGGCGCTGGATCCATCCGCGCTCATGCACCAGCAACAAATCATCGTTCGAAGCCGGCTCGGGTGAGACGAAATCCTCTGGTGCGGCGAAGCCGTCGGCTAACAATCGTTCCTTGATGAGCCGGAATTTTTGCGACGGGAAGACGTGCGGGCCGAGGTTCAGGTCATAGCCTTCGTGATAGACGAGGTGAAAAGGCAGCATGTCACACGCGGGCTGGCTTTGCGACTTCTGCCTGGACCGCCGTGAGCACCGCGGCGTAATACACGTCGTCAGCCGAACAACCTCGCGACAGGTCATTCACAGGCTTTGCGAGCCCTTGCAAAATCGGCCCGATGGCCGAGGCGCCCGCTAGCCGTTCGACCAGTTTATATCCGATGTTGCCGGCATCCAGGTTAGGAAAGATCAGCGTATTTGCGCGGCCCGCAACGGTGGATCCGGGAGCTTTGGAACGTCCCACGGCCGGAATGAGCGCGGCGTCGAGTTGCAACTCACCATCGATGTTGAGGTCAGGCGCGCGCTGGCGCACCACGCGCAGCGCTTCGGCGACTTTCGACGAATATGGATGTTTGCCGCTCCCTTTGGTCGAGAACGAGAGCAGAGCGACGACAGGCTCGGCGCCGATAATGCGCTCGGTAGTCTGGGCGGTGGCGATGGCAATTTCCGCAAGCTCGACCGGCGAAGGGTCGATCACGACGGCGCAATCGGCGAAGGCCAGCAGCCCGTTGTGGCCGAACTCGCGGTTCTCGAGCGCCATGATGAATGCGCTCGAGACCAAGCGAATGCCCGGAGCGGTGCCAATGGAGTGCAGCGCCGCGCGGACGGTATCCGCGCTTGTGTTGGCCACGCCGCCCACGGCGCCGTCGGCATCGCCGGCTGCGACCATGAGGGGCGCGAAGTAAAGCGGCTGTTTGGCAACTTGCTCAGCTTCCATGAGCGTCATGCCCTTCGATCTGCGGCGATCGTAGAGCGTGGTGGCATAGTTGCGAGCGTGATCTGAGGCAGCCGGGTCGATGGTTATAACGCCCATTACTGGAACCGCCGGCTGCGGCCGAAGCAAGACCGGCCGCACGATTCCTTCGCGGGCCAGACGCTCCGCAGCAGCGAGCACGCGTGGATCGCCGCCCTCTGGGAACACGATGCGCTTCTGAAGCTTCCGCGCGCGCTCGATCAAACCCGACATGAAGGCTACAGCTGACTCGGGAACCGGCATGGAATTTCATAGTGGCACAGATGGAGCAGAGTATGCCTGTACTCATTCGCAAGGGGCTGTCCGCTCGCTGGGCGCTCACGGTTCAGGGCCGACGGAAATGGAGGGCACCGCTCGGTAACCGTCGCGGCTTCCATGAGAGGGCCACCCGTGTCAACATCTTTCTTTCTCGACCTGTCCGTAATGATCGTTGCTGACCAACGGAAGGCGCCTCAGGCTCTCCCTTGTCTTTCCTTCTAAGGAGGTTTTTGTTTTTCCCGGCCGACTCGCCCTGCTTCCATTCGCACTCTTAATGAGAAATGAGGCGGTAGACCTCTGGGCACTGGATGACGTCCACTTTCAGCAGCACGGTTCTCGTTGCCGGATGTGGGTGCCGCCAGAAATCAAAGACCCCGTCCTGCTCCACCATCCCACCCGAAAGAGCATCGGCTACTTTGGGGCGGTTCGGTTGCGCGATGGAAAATTTGTCCACCGCGTAGAGACCGGCCGATTCCATGCCGAAACGTTCCTGGAATTTCTCAAAGTGCTTTCGGCTCGAAGTGTCACAGAAAAGCGGAGAGCAGTCGTGATCAGCGATAACGCGTACTATCACAAGGCGAAATTTCACCAACTTTGGCGAGAGCAGCACGCTTCGCGCTTCGCTTTGGACTTTCTGCCACCCTACAGCCCGGAACTCAATCCCATTGAGCGAGTCTGGAAACTTACCCGCCGCCTGTTGTCTGCACAATCGCTACTTCGCCACACTCAACGAAGTCCTCGTAGCTGCGGAAACGCAGTTCGCCAAATGGAGCCGCGGCAACGAAACCCTACGAAGACTATGCGCAATTACTTAAGACGTTCTGTATAACAGACGCGCGTCCATCCGATCGTTTTTACGCGAGCTGGCGCTGATCAACTGCACCTGCCGCGCGTTGGCCACGATGACCTCAAACCCCAGACTGGTCAGCCATCGGCTCAGCCAGGGCGAATGCCTTCCTACTTCGATGGCCACCTGGCACCGGCGCATTCCGGCAAACTTCTGCGCCATGGCTTTCCTGGTGGTGGCCACGCTGCCTTCCGACAGCAGCTCGCCGTTCTCTCCCAGCACGCCAATAACGGCTGGTCTTGTCTCCCAGGTCCATGCCGATCGTGATCGGCCCTTCTTTACTGCTGCCCGTTTCGGACTCTGTCGGACGGTGCTATTCTTCTTCATGGCCGGTCTCCTTTTGCACTTCGAGTGCGTATCCATTGGGAGCTTATCGCATCCCGCTGGGGATCGGCCCTCTCATTCCATCTCGGTGTGGGCCAACAGCAACTGCGCCGAGTGGCGAAAGCCCGGATACAACGCGGGTGCGGTCCCACCGGTTAATCGCCGAGAAACTTTCCGAACGCGCGCAGCTCTTTGACGTTGTCGCAAACGGCTTTGATCGCCGCTGTCAGCGGGATCGCCAGCAGCAGACCGGGGGCATCCCAGATGAAACCGAACAGCATGAGCGCCATAGTTACCACCAGCGGGTTCAAATGCACTCGCGATCCGACCAGCTTGGGATAGAGCAGATTGAGAGCCACCAGGTGCAGCATGGTCACGATGAAAATAATGATCAGGAACGTCGTCAGCCTGCTGCCGCCGCCGACGGCCACGATGGCGGGTGGCACAAGGGCCAAGGGCAGCCCGACATAAGGCACCAGGCTGAGGATGCCGCTGAGCGGGCCCGCCAGCAGAGCATACGGCAGGCGAATCGTCCAGAAAGCCAATGAACTGATAACGGCCAGCAGCACGCCGAGCACAAAGTTTCCGACCACGAAGCCTCGCACCATATCGCCGATTCCCTGCAGGCTGCGCGCGGCGGCAATGCGATCCTCACCGTTGAAAAATTGAAGGAAGCTGCGATAGATATGGTCGCGCCAGCTCAGCATGAAATATACCAGGAAGGGAATAAACGAAGCCATCAACAGGATCTGGTAGAGCGAGCCGATGCGTTCATAGAGCAGATCGAGCAGCGGCTTGCGCTCCTCGTGAATCCGCACCTCGGGAATGTTCGGCGGGGGAATGTCCGGCGGTGGCGGGATCACCAAGCCCGGCACGGGCGGGGGCGGCTCCGGAGCACGCTTGTGCTTAGAACGCTGAGGAACAGGAGGCGGGGTTTGCTGCGGCGGCTGCCGCGCGGGAACCAGGAGCTTGTAGGTGGTGGCCTCCATTTGGTCCAGTTTTTGGCGCGTGGCTTCGACCACGTCGAAAATTCGCTGGCTGAACCGCGGCAGGTCTTCCCACAATCCGACCAACTGTGTGTAGGCGCCCAGCCCGATGAAATAAACCAGCAGCAAGGCGGTACTGCAAACCACGAAGCTGGCCACGCTGCGCGGAAAATGGATGCGCATCAGCAGGCCCACAAACGGCTCCAGAATGAATGCAATCATCACCGCGCTGAGCGAAGTGATGAAGAAGATGCGTCCCCAATAAAGAAGGGCCAGCAGCACTCCCAGAGCGATCACCGTGTTGGCGGCGCTCGGAAACTCCTGGACTTTGATGGGTCGCGACAGCAGGGCCACAGTGACGACGATTCTTTCCTCGAATCTACCACGGTCCCTATAATGAAATCACGAATGACCGCATTTCCCTCAAATTCGGCGAGCCCCCGCAACACGGTACCGTGATACGACGACAATCGCAATGACTTCCACGGCTGGCCGCATTCTGGGACTGGATTTAGGCAGCAGGCGCATCGGTCTCGCGATCAGCGATGGGTTGGGCCTCACCGCCCAGGGTCTCGACACGCTCGAACGCCGCAACAAACGCACCGACCTTGCCATACTGGGCAAGCTGATTCGCGAGCGTGGCATCACTGAAATCCTGATGGGAAATCCACTGAACATGAGGGGCGACGCCGGACGCCAATCCGGTTGGGTGGAAGAGTTCGCGGTAGCACTACGAAAACATACAGGTTTGCCGGTGCGGCTCTGGGATGAGCGGCTGACGACGGTGGAAGCTTCGCGGGTACTGCGGGAAAGCGGAATCGGGATCGAGAAACGGGCCGCCGCCGTGGATCGGCTTTCAGCTGTGATCCTCTTGCAGAGTTACCTCGATTCGTTGAGCATCACACGCTCAAGGGATGACCGCCCGTGAAATTTCTGCGTTGGCTGGCCGTGTTGGTACTCCTGATCGTTATCGTCGGCGGCTACGTGGCTTACCGCTTGAGCCAGCCGTATGCGACGTTCGATTCCGAGACGTTCGTCGACTTTGCGAAGGGCACCACAACCATGGAAATGGCCCGGTTCCTCGAGCGCGCCGGTGTGATTGCTCACGCCTGGGAATTCCTGGCGATACGAGCGCTCGAACCGAAACGCGCGTTAAAAGCCGGCGAGTACCAGTTCAACAAACCTGCCTCGGCTTTCGAGGTCTACGACCGCATCGCACGCGGTGACGTGTTCTATCACGTCCTGCTGATTCCGGAAGGCAGCAACATGTTCGATATTGGGGCAGCAGCGGAGCGGTTGAAGCTGTTCTCGAGCGCCGATTTTTTGCAGGTTGCGCGCGACCCTTCGATGATCCGTGATCTTGACCCGGCCGCGCCTTCGCTCGAGGGTTATCTTTTCCCCAGTTCCTACCGCCTGGATCGTCACACCACGCCCTCGCGCCTGTGCCGGCTCATGACCAGCCAATTTCGCGAAGTCTGGAAACAACTAAACAGCAATGCGAACGTGCATGACGCGGTTACGCTGGCGTCGCTCATCGAGCGCGAAGCACGTCTCTCCCAGGAACGGCCAATGATGTCTTCGGTATTCCAAAACCGTCTGAAAATCGGGATGAAGCTGGATTGCGATCCGACCACGATCTACGCGGCTCTGCTCGAAAACCGCTACCGCGGCGTGATTCACCAATCCGACCTGGCGAACGAAAGCGCCTATAACACTTACCGGCACGCAGGTTTGCCGCCGGGTCCAATCGCCAATGCCGGGAAGGATTCGCTTCTGGCCGCTCTCCACCCCGACGAAACAGGTTATCTTTACTTCGTGTTGCGGCCCGATGGATCGGGTGGGCATAATTTCTCGAGAAGCATCGCCGAACACCAGGTCGCTACCGCCCAATTCCGCCGTGCCAACCACCGGCAAGAGATCGAAAAAAGCGCTCCTCGCCGAATACCTGCGGGAAAAAAGACTCGCGTCCGTCACGGCGCCTGACTGGAAGGACCTGCTCCAGCAGCTTGCGCCCATCTCGGAGAGTTACTTGCGACGTTTGTTGCGGGATACCGGCGTGCCGGTCGATGCACCATACGGCGGCGTGAACCAGAAGACCTTCGAGGAGTTGGAACAATCCCTCGCGGCGATGGAGCAGGTCTACTCGGCTGCACGGGATTCCGGTGATCAACGGCAGGCGCAGGACGCGCGCAATGCCGTCATAGAAGCCAAAGAACACGCGCGGTTCGCCGCTCGCAGTACGAAAACATCACCTGAAAAGAGAGCCCAAAAGGAAGAGATGATTCAGTGGATGCTGGTGTGGCTGGAGAACCCCGGAGTTTTCCCGGCTTGGGTGAAACTCCGAAGGCAAAAAATGTAGCGCGAGAATTTCAAGGGCGCAGGCTAACTAACGGCAAAGCGCCCGGTCGACGAACGGCCAGCCCGGCGCATTGGCGGCAAGCCGCTCCGGCAATTACCCGACGTGAGGTTCGAGCATTTTTTGGACTTCAGCTTTGCCCACCGCCCCCACGCGTTGGTCAACCACTTTGCCGCCCTTGAACAGCAGCAGCGTAGGGATACCCTTGATGTTATAGCGCATGGCGATCTGGCCGTGATCGTCCACATTCAACTTTCCGACTTTCGCCTTACCGGCGTACTCAGAGGCGATGACATCGATGGTGGGGCCCATTTGACGGCATGGACCACACCATTCGGCCCAAAAATCCACCAGCACCGGCTCGTTCGAGCTCAGCACGTCCGTGTCAAATCCCGCGTCCGTAAAGGTCATTGTGCTATTACCTGCCATTTCCGGCCTCCTGTCTGTATTGGATATTGCAAACTGGCTTCCGGATTCAGGCGGCGCCGCGGGCCGTTAACAACTTGCGGTAAAGCCCGGCGTACTCAGCCGCCGAAACCCGCCAGGAAAAATCTTTTCGCATCCCCCGCCGCATCATAGCTTTCCAGGCATCTTTATCCTGGTATGCGGCAGAAGCGGCCCTAATGGCCGCCACCAGGGACCGAGCCGAGTATTCCCGGAACTTGAACCCCGTTCCTTCTTCGATGGTATCATCGAGCCCGCCCGTCGCGCGAACCACGGGCACGGTTCCATACCGCAGGCTATAGACCTGGTTCAAACCGCACGGTTCATATTGGCTGGGCATGAGATACATATCGGCGCCGGCCTCGATTTTGTGCGCCACGGCCTCGTCGTATCCGAAGCGGACGGCGATATGTTCGGGAAAAGCCTGGCTGGCCTCACGCAGAGGCGTCTCGTATTCAGCGTCGCCTGATCCCAGCAATACCAAAGAGACATCCTGAGAGATGAGTTCCGGAATGATCTCGATAATCAGCTCGGTACCTTTTTGGGGCGTCAGGCGCGAAACCACACCCGCGAGCGGCCGCTTCATGGCAGCCTGCGGCAGCCCGAACTCGCGCACCAGATCCCGTTTACACGCGGCTTTACCTGCAAGATCGTCGACGGAGTAGTGGGCCGCAATGTAGGGGTCCGTTTCAGGGTTCCAGTTGCCATAATCCACACCGTTGGGGATGCCGTAGAGCTTGGAACCGCGCTCGCGCAGCACGCCGTCAAGCCCGAAGCCGTATTCCTCGGTCTGGATTTCGACAGCATAGCGCCGGCTCACCGTGCTGATCCCGTCACTGTAAACGATGCCGGCTTTGATGCAGCTCACCTTGCCGAAAAACTCGAGTCCGTTCATGTGAAAAACGCGCCGGTCAAGCCCAATGGCCGGCAGAGCCGATTTCGGGAACAGGCCCTGGTAACCCAGGTTGTGAATGGTGAACAGAGTTTTGGTCCCAATGTACGTCGGGTCATTGGCAAAGACCGTGTTCAGATACGCGGGGACCAGGCCTGTCTGCCAATCGTGGCAGTGCACGATGTCGGGCCGAAACACACGCCGCGCAACGGCCAGTGCCGCGCGCGAGAGCACAGCGAAACGGATCGCATTATCCGGATAATCGCCCGCGGCATCGCCGTAATAACCGTCCCGGCCGTAGAGTTGCGGGCATTCCAGAAAGTAGAAGGGAGCGCTGGTCTCGGCAAGATAGAGGCTGCACTGATAAAAGATTCCGGCAATCCACACCGGCAGCAAGTCGTAAACGCGCCGCATGGAGCTAAGGCCCACGCCTTTATAGCGCGGCAGCAGCACCGCGACGTCGCACTCGTTCTCGCGGAGCGCACCGGGCAGAGAACCGACAACATCACCGAGACCTCCGCTTTTGGCAAAAGGCGCGGCTTCGGAGGCAACCATCAAAATCTTGATCATGATCGGGAAGTATGATTATGACAGGACACCGGCAGTCACGGTGCATGGAAATCCGAATCGGTGTCGAATTTGCCGGGCAATTTGAGCCCGTGACGAAACGCACTCCGTAAAACTACGCCTCAGGCTTCCCGCGAGGCAACCGCAAGGCGCCCTAGCGCCTAGCTATAGCTAGAGCGTCGTGAGGTCAGGAGGACTCGAGCCGCATGAACTTCGATCGAGCGCGACATTGCCTCCTGTCGGGGCCTCGGTTGGCCTTGGTGCTGTGCTGCGGCTTTCGGCGAATTTTCGGCGGCCCGCAAGTGCCGGCGCATCAGCCTGCGAGCCAGAGTGAGAATTCATCCCATGAGACCCAACATCCAGATACACCGCGTGAATCTTCACATCGACGACCAGATCGTGCTCTCTGTGAAAGATCTGAGTGGGAAGCTCATCCCGCTGAAACCGGGCGAACCTCCGAGCGTCGGCGAAAAGTACACCTTTGTGATCGCCGTCGAATCCGCCGACATCGTCGTCACGGCCCAAAATCTGACATTGCTGTTGAATCGCTACGCGCCGACGCCAAATCACCGGTGAAAAACGTGCAAGTATCCATTGACGGACGTCAAACGAAACAAAAAGGCGTGCTGCACAAGGGCGTCGACGTTCCCTTTGAAATGGTGGGCACAGTGAGCGCGGCGCCGGAGGGAAAGATCCGCATGCACCCCTCGAAATTCAGGGTCGGCCATCTTCCAGTGAAAGGCCTGCTGGATTTCTTTGGCGTGCAAACCGACGACCTGGTCAACGGCAAACACATGCACGGTGTAAGAGTGGACCACGAAGATCTGATCCTTGATCCCGTACTGCCGGCGCCCGAGAGTCGGGGCAAGCTCACTGGCGTGAACATCCTCAGCGATGGACTGGAGGAAAGCTTCGGTTCGACCGGAGCCTCCGCACCCGCTGCACGCGGAAACCATATCGCGTACCGCGGCGGAACCATTCGATTTGGCAAGCTGATCATGACCAACTCCGACATGAAGCTGATCGATTCTAATCCGCGCGATGCCTTCGACTTCAGTCTGGACCATTACAAGGAACAGATTGTGGCGGGCTACAACCGGACCACTCCGGCGTGGGGTCTGGAGGTGTTCATGCCGGATTATTATCAACTACAGAAAGCCAAGGCCCAACCGCACCCGCCGGCCAGCGGAACGGAAAGCGCAAAGGGAAGCGGAAAGCGCTAGCTCTCCAGGTACGTGTAGCCCTGCAGGCCTTCTTCGTAAAAGCGAAGCAGCTTACCGGACTCTTCGTAGGTCATGCGGCTCTCGCGCACCGCCGCCTCCACATCTTTACGGAGCTGAGCCACCAGCAAGTCGGCGTTGAACTGAACATATTTCAGCACCTCGCGCACGGTGTCGCCCTTAATGACCGCATCAAGGATGACTTCGCAGGACTCGCCGAGTTTGACGTGCACGGCATTGGTGTCGCCAAACAGGTTGTGCAGGTCGCCCAGAATTTCCTGATACGCACCCAGCAGGAAAGCGCCCAGAAAATAGTCCTGGCCGTTATAGGGATGGAGCGGCAGCGTACGCTTCACGTCGCGCCGGTCGATGAACTGATCCACCTTGCCGTCTGAGTCGCAGGTGATGTCCCCGAGCACGGCGTTTTGCGTGGGCCGCTCCTCCAGCCGGTGAATGGGCATGATGGGGAATAACTGTTTGATCGCCCAACTGTCGGGCATGCTCTGGAAGAGCGAAAAGTTGCAGAAGTAAGTGTCCGAGAGCATGGCATCCAGTCCCTCGAACTCTTCCGGGAAGAATTCCAGCTCGCGCGCAAGCTTCTGAATCTTGCGGCAGATGGACCAATAGAGATTTTCCGCGAGGCATCGCTGCTCGAGGGGAAGATAACCCAGGCTGAACAGGTTTAAGGCCTGGTCGAGCGCCTGTTGCGAGTCGTGGTAGCCCTCGAGCAGATTCTTGTTTGAAAGCGAGCGGTAGGTCTCCTGCAAATCGATGAGCGGCTGTTCGGGTTCCACGGGCAATTCGCGGACCTCATCATCCTCGAACGCAGCCACTCCCAGCACATTGAAAACCAGGGCGCTGTGATAAGCGGTGATGGCCCGGCCGCTCTCGCTGACGATAGTCGGGTGCGGTACGCCGGCTTCGTCGCAGACGTTCTGGATGTGATAGACGACGTCGTTGGCATATTCCTGGAGCGTGTAGTTCACGCTCGATTCGAAATCCGTTTGAGAACCGTCATAGTCGATGCCCAGGCCGCCGCCGACGTCCAGGTAACGCAATCCGGCGCCCGCTCGGGCCAGCTCGGCGTACATGCGGGCGGCTTCGTTCACGGCCGCTTTCAGGTGCCGGATATTAGTGATCTGGCTGCCCAAATGGAAGTGCAGCAGGTGCAGGCAGTCCGCCATGCCCCTCTGTTTCAGCTCTTCAAGCGCGCGCATGGCCTCTGTGGTGGTGAGGCCGAACTTGGACCGGTAGCCTGCCGACGATTTCCAGCGTCCCGCACCGCGGCTGGCCAGTTTGACCCGCAATCCGATGGTGGAGCGAACTCCCACGCGTTCGGAATACCGGGCGATCAACTCGAGTTCAGTGTACTTTTCAACCACCGGGATGATCCGCCGGCCGACTTTCTGGGCCAGCATGGCCATCTCGATGTACTCTTCATCTTTGAAGCCGTTGCAGATGATGGGCGTGTCATTGTCGGCCAGCGCCATCACGGCCAGCAGCTCCGGCTTGGAACCAGCTTCAAGGCCGAAATGGTATGGCCGGCCGTACTCCAGCACTTCCTCGATCACGTGGCGCTGCTGGTTGACCTTGATGGGGTAGACACAAAAGTACCCGCCCTGATAGCGATGCTCGGCAATGGCGGTTTGAAAAGCGGAGTGGATCTCGCCCAGGCGGTGTTTCAGAATATCGGCGAAACGAATGAGGATGGGCAGCGAGATACCGCGTAACACCAGGGTATCGACAAGTTCCTTCAGGTCGATGGAGCGCGCCGGATCCTTCTCCGGGTGCACGCGTACGTGGCCGTTATTATCGACCGAGAAGTAGCCCTTGCCCCAACTGGCGACGTCATAGAGCTCACTCGCATCCTGGACGGACCAGCGCTCGGTGGGCTCGAGTACCATCACGCTCTTGCGGCCGTTTCTCTCCACTGTTCCTCCCGACGTACTTTCTGCATTCTCAGTTTCCTGCTAAATGCTGGAGAGGGCAAGTAGTTTTTCAGGCGTGGCGAGCCGAATCGACATTCTGCGACGGAAGTGTGGCGCCCGCTCGATTCCTTTTACCAGTGCAACTCGGCAGGAAAGAACTCGGCGATCAGCTCCTGGTAATAGGGCTTCAACTGATCCACATCGGGCTTCTCGACGCCCTTGGAGTAGAGGTCGTAAGGATTGAACTTCTGCACCCAAGGCAGCATTTCGTGGTCGCGGCTGTTCATCAGAGGGTGATACGCGCCTTCTTTGTGCCAGGGGTAGAAAGAGTGATAGCGGATCATGTAGAGCGCGGGCTCAGGCAGATAATTCCTGACCACGTGATACAGGTACTCGTCATGGCCCCAAGACATGAGCACGTTATCGAGACCGCAGCCCTCCTGGTAGACCCCGAGCCCGGTTTGGTATCTTGCAACCTGCGAATCCGGGTTGGCCGAAAAGTACTCGGAGTAAACGATTTTGTCGGACCAGGGGCATGCCACCGGGAACGTGTCCCCCACCACCGCCCATTGTGGCTCGCCCCATAACCACAGGATCTTCCCGAGATCGTGAATCAAGCCGGTGACAACCATCCAGTGCGGATTTCCGTCCCTGCGAATGGCCTCGGCGGTTTGCAGCAGGTGCTGGATCTGAGAAAGATCTGTATCGGGATCGCTATCGTCCACCAGGGTGTTCAGATACTTCATGGCTTCCCAAACGCTCATGCGCTGCTTTTCGAGTGACAGGTACTGGCGTCTTTTCTGCTCGACGAAATCGCGCGTTTGATGGGTGTGATTCAGGCGGTAGAACTCGCGAACGACACTGGGAGCATCTTGAGTGTGCTGGCGAAACTCGTCGGGCGTACGGTCGGCCTTATAACGGCTGGCGACGAAATCGTCCCATTGTTCGAGTTTCTCGAGAGGCCCCTGGGCAGACGTCTTTTCCATGCTTCTTACGATAGCAGAACAGGGCCTGAAAGCTGGTCCGAACCGGGGCAGACAGGGAATCCGGGTCCCCGAAGTCTGCTCCCGGTCGCCTGCGGCTCCCTGGAGCGGGACGTGCCGGTAAATCGCCGACGCGCCGGACCGACATGCGCCAGAACTTACCCGACGCAATGGTAGATTGTTGACGTGACCCGCCTCAAGGGCCTACTTACCGTGTGCCTTGTTGCGACTCCCCTCGCGCTCATGCCGCACCCCTCGGCACGCGCGGTCTCCAGCCGCCGGCAATTCACTGACGTCGCTGCGCGCTCGAAGTTCTCCTACAGCTCTAGCAACGATTTCACCGGAAGAAAATACTTTCCGCAGCCGATGTGCGGCGGCATCGCGGCGCTGGACTATGACGGCGACGGTCTCATGGACCTCTTCTTCACCAACGGCGCTAAGCTCCCGGAATTGAAGAAAACTGACCCGTCGTTTTATCACTGCCTGCTCAGAAACAGAGGCGACGGCACTTTCGAGGACGTTACCGAAAAGGCCGGCCTCGCGGGAGCCGACCTGGGCTTCAGCTTCGGCGTCGCCGCCGCCGATTACGACAATGACGGCTGCCCTGACCTCTTCATCGCCAACGCCGGCAAGAACACGCTCTACCACAACAACGGCAATGGCACTTTCACTGACGCGACCGAGAAGTCCGGCATCGGCGGCAAACCCGCGGACACGCTCAGCGTAGGCGCTGCCTGGTTCGATTACGACAACGATGGCCTGCTCGACCTCGTCGTCTCCAATTACACCCTCTGGACCCCACAGACCGACAAGCGCTGCTCGCGTGGAGACGTCGAGCTTTACTGTAGCCCCAGTGCCTACTCCAGCGTGCCCCAGCGTCTCTATCACAACCTCGGGAACGGCAAGTTTGCGGACGTCACCGATAAGACAGGTTTCGGTTCCGCGCTCGGTAAAGGCATGGGCATTGGTATAGCCGACTTCAATGACGATGGCTGGTTGGATGTCTTCATCGCCAACGACACCGAGCGCAACTTTCTCTTTGTCAACCAGCGCGACGGCACATTCAAGGAGGAAGGCTTATTGCTCGGCGTCGCCTACAACGACAGCGGCTCAACGGTGTCCGCCATGGGCTGCGACGTCAAGGATTACGACAACGACGGCCTTGTGGACGTTTTCTACAACAACCTGATGGGTCAGGACTGGGGCTTGTTCCAGAACATGAAGGGCAAGTCGTTTCGTTACGTTTCGCCGGTGACCCACATCGCGCGGCTCAGCGAGCCGCTGTCTGGCTGGAGCAACGCATTCATCGACTATGATAACGACGGCTGGAAGGACCTGTACTCTTCCAATGGAGACGTCGACAACCTCGCACAGAATGCCCGCCAGCACGACACGATGTTCCGCAATGTCAATGGAAAATACTTCGCCGACGTGACTCAGGAACTCGGCCCGGACTTCACAGGCGCCGGCTTTCAGCGCGGCTCCGCTGTCGTCGATTTGAACAACGATGGTTTCATGGATCTGGTGGTTACCTCTCTCAACGCGCGGCCGCGTATCTTGATTAATTCAGGCGACACCGGGCTGAATTCGCGCGACGGGGGCAATCACTGGCTGCTCGTCGACACCGTGGGCCGCAAAAGCAATCGCGACGGCGTCGGTGCGAAGATCAAAGTCACCACTTCCGGCCGCAACCTCTACAACCACGTCACCACCAGTGTCGGCTTCATGAGTTCCAGCGACAAGCGCGTGCATTTCGGCCTGGGCCCCGAAAAAGATATCCGGTCCGTCGAGATCCGCTGGCCTAGCGGCGTGGTCCAGCAGCTCACCGGAGTCGTGGCGGACCGCATTCTGAAAGTCGAGGAACCCGTGGAATGACGCGCCTCGCGGCGCTTGTCCTCGGCGCGGCGGTTTGCCTGTCGCCGCAGAAGCAAACGCCCAGGATTGTCTTCGAGAACCTCCAGGGCTCCGGCATCCGATTGTGACCGACAACAGCGCTACCTCGAACAAGCATCAGGTGGAAACCATGCTGGCCGGCGTGGCCGTCTTCGATTACAACAAACGACGGCCTTCCCGATATTTATTTCGTCAACGGAGCGCGGCTGCCGGAGATGGAAAAATCTGACCAGCGCCATTTCAATCGCCTGTACCGCAACGACGGAAACGGTAAGTTCAGCGACGTGGCCGAAGCGGTCGGCGTGCGCGGTGAAGGCTATGGAATGGGCGTCGCCACCGCCGACTACGATAACGACGGCCTGCTCGACCTCATCGTCATCAACTACATCCGTTGGGACATCGACAACGAGCCCGAGTGCAAGGTGGGCAACATCCGCGCCTACTGTTCCCCGAACTCCTATCAAGGCGAGCCCAACATGCTGAGACGTTACGCTGGCAGGGGTCTCGCCATCATCACGACGGCCGGATGCTGGCAGCGTGACGGTCCGCAGGTCGGAGCAGGCCGTTTAAAGAAAGGAAAAGTTTCCACAACAACCGCGATGGCACTTTTACCGACGTTTCGGAATCTTCGGGCATCTGCAAGCTAATCGGCAAAGGGATGGGGGTAGCGTTCGCGGATTACGACGGCGACGGCTTTACCGACGTATTTGTATCCAACGACACCTTCCGTAACTTTCTGTTTCACAACAACGGCAACGGCACTTTCAGCGAGATGGCGATTGTCGGCGGCGTGGCCTATAACGAGAACGGAAAGTCCATCGCCGGCATGGGCACGGACTTCCGCGACTTCGACAATAACGGCTGGCCGGATATCTTTGTCGTCGGCATGATCGGCGATACCTTCCCTCTCTTCCGGAACACCGGCAAGGGTTTTTGGGATATCACCAGCACTTCCGGGGTCGCCCGCGCCACTGTCTCCCGGACGGCGTGGGGCGCTGGCATCGCAGACTTTGATAACGACCGTTTCAAAGACCTATTCGGTGCCTGCGCGGCCATTCTCGACAACTCCGAGGAGATCGACCACCTTCCTTCGAAACTGCCGAAACTCGTCCTGCGCAATCTCGGCAACGGCCATTTCGCGGACGCCAGCCGGGGACTCCTTTCAAGTTCCGCAAAAGCCACCGCGGAGTGGCGTTCGGTGACCTCGATAACGACGGCAAGATCGACGCCGTCGTCACGGCCCTCAATGCCCCGCCCGAGATCTTCATACACCGTTCGCCCGAGCCGAACCACTGGTTACTCATCCGCCTTGTTGGCACGACGAGCAATCGGGACGGCCTCGGCGCGAAGATCAAAATCACGACTGCCGGCGGCGCCTCGCAATACAACCATGCCACCACCAGCACCGGACTGAGCGCCTCCAGCGACGGCCGCGTTCACTTCGGCCTAGCTAGGCACGGCCACCCACCCGTATCGACAAACTGGAAGTCGCCTGGCCGAGCGGCATCCGCCAAACCCTCACCAGTCGCCGCCGATCAGATCCTGACAATAAAGGAAACAGCGGCGGTGACCGTCAGCGGCATTTAGCTAGCGCGGAGTCTCGACAGGTGTAAAAGACGGCACGCTGGGTGCGCAATGCCACTTACTTTGCTGAACGAAGTCATTTGCCGCCTTTCGGATGGTGAGCCGAAGTCGGCTCCTTACGCTGGTGTTTGGGAAACGTCGACCCTCTCCCCCAGACGGCTCGCGGATAGGATCGCTGGCGGGTTCGGTTCGGGAGTTTGCCCTGCGCCGCCCAACCCAACACTCGTTTGTATTCTGCCTCCCATTCCGTCGCATCGGTGAGAGTGGCCAAGCGCGGCAAGGCAGTCATCACGACTGCCTGTACGCGGGAGAAGCTCAACCTTCGCGGCTCCAGATCTGCCTCGCGGGCCGCCTGCATCTGCACGCTGCTCACCAAATTATAACCGGCGATTGCCAGCAGCAGTTCCTTTTCCGCCATCTCCGGCGTCTGCGCGCTGAGACTGTGCATCCGCAAGGTCTGCTTCAGAGATCGAATGTCCAACTCGATATCCCATCGTCGGCGATACAACTCCACCCACATTTCGCGCGGCTCCTCCCCAGACGTAAATAGGTATAGCTTAAATCTCTTCCCGTCCTGCCCCACGACGTGAGCCACGATCAATCGGCCCCTCACCACCGCAGCGGCGGGTATCTCGGGATGGGCCCGGAGATCGTCCCGACTGGGCAGCCATTCCACGCGGCACTCGCAACCGGCGGGTGGCAAAATCCCCCCAGCGATCTTGCGAGCCCGTGCCTCCGTCATGCGGGACAGCACGCCATACCCTTTTTGCTGCGCTGCCCATGCCACCGAAAATACCCC
>QHXW01000426.1 GCA_003223115.1 Acidobacteriota bacterium | reverse complement strand
CGGAAGCATTGCGTCTCATTGCCACCACCACCGGCGACAGCATCATCTTCAAAGGTGGCACCAGCCTTTCAAAAGGCTGGAACCTGATCGGCCGATTCTCGGAAGACATTGACATCTTCCTTGATCCCAATGCTTTTAATCCGGCGCTTGGCAAGAATGGCAGAGACCGCGAACTGAAGAAACTTCGCGACACGGTTGGCGCACACCCAGCATTGACCTTCGTTGAGGAGGAATCACTCACCATCGGCGGCTTCGGAAGAAACGACCGTTTCTCTTACGAGCAACGGTTTGGCGGGGCGGGCGAAGTTGCAAACCGTGTGCTGCTCGAAGCGGGTACCGCCAGTGGCCGCGAGCCGACGACTATCGTCGAACTGCGCTCGTACCTCGGGCAGTTCCTCCAGGAAACCGGCGCGACGCTCGAAGCGGAGGACGAGGGACCGTTCTCCATGCGCCTCCTTCATTTCCGGCGGACCTTCGTTGAAAAGATGTTTGCGATCCACAGCAAAGTAGAGTTGCTCAAACGTGATGGGCAGCCCCTTGGCAGCTACGCACGGCACTATTACGACCTCTATCGGCTTGCCGCGCAGCCGGAAGTTATCGCAATGCTGAAGTCCGATGAGTACGCCACAATAAAGGCGGACTACGACCAGATCAGCCGGGCGCATTTTGCAAGGAGCTATTTCTACCCCGAAGGAATGCGCTTCGCGAACAGTGACGCGCTCTTTCCGCCCGCCGAGCTTGCGGGGATCATCAGCCCGCAATACGAAGCGCAGTGTGAGATGCTCTGTTACGGTCCACATCCCACCTGGGCTGAAGTCCAGGCGCGATTCTTAGAACTTCGGGAACTGCTGTAGAAGCCTTTGTCTTCCGCGATTCACGGAAGCCGCTTCCGTTCTGCGGGCTGCTTTCGACGCGGCGCTGTCCGATAATAATGAAATATGGCCTACGACTCTACGACCTTAACGCCATCTACGACCGCACGTCCGGTTACTGCCACATTTGCCACCGCAAACTCGCCTTCTACAACTACGGTATCGTCGACGCGAAGGGTGCCTGGGAGGTCGAACATTCCCGGCCTCGGGCGCTAGGCGGAACCCACCACGGCAACAATAAGTACGCCGCCTGCATTCCCTGTAATCGGGAAAAAGGCCATCGCTTCTCAACCCGGACCATGCGCGCGCGAAACGGCAGGATCCGAGCGCCGCTTGGCATCAAGAAGCGCCGCGAGGCAAAGCAAACGCAGGCCCTTGCCGGTGCCGCGTTGTTCGGAATCGCAGGTTACGCGTTTGGACCTGTTGGCGCGCTCATTGGTGTGGTCATCGGTGCTGCGTTTGGCGAGAAGCAGAATCCTGATCAACGGTAGTAGCAAAGCTTACTCGCGCTTACGGTTTCTCGCTCATCCTCTTTTGGCTGCCGATCTGCGTCCGAGAGCAGATCGCATGGAGCACGGGCACCTGCTTGCCAGGCAGGTGTCGAAGCGACCGAAAAGTCCCGCGGAAGGGTCTGGAGCATGGGGCGCCAGCTTACGCTGTAAAGTATTTTAGAAACGCGAAAATGATGACTCCCGTGACAGAAACGTACAGCCAGATCGGAAAGGTCCATCGGGCGATGCGTGTTATTTGTTGACGCCGACGACTCCTGTTCATTCTCCAGAGACCGTTCGCAAGCCGATGGCGGCGCTTGTTTCGCTGATATCGTAACCGCGTTTCCCAGGCACAATCCTGTGTGCGTGATTACAAGTAGGCTAGAATCAGTCAACGCACCATGCCTCTATCCGTCAGGACTCGCCTCGGACCCTTACGAGATCCTTGCGCCCACCGGTGCGGGAGGCATTGGCGAGGTGTATCGCGCCAGGGACACGAAGCTCGAATCGCGAAGTAGCCATCAAGATTCTTCCGGACGCCCTCGCGCAGGACCCGGACCGCCTCTCCCGGTTCGAGCGTGGGCATGGCTCAATTCTAGTTCGGCGCGAACAATTTCTGCCCACCCTGCAGTTAACGTGCGGTAGGAGTCGTCACTACCTGACCACAAGCCTGACCGGGACGCCAAACGTGGATGAGAGCTGCGAGAGATTCAATATTATGGCCCGTCAGCGGCGACGCAAGCCGCCCGGTGCTAAAGCCACCGCCTCCAAAACCCTGAACTCCGCTGAATACCACGCCTGTGGCTGACGAAGGCCCTGCGAACAACTCGACGTGGCCGGTAGGCTCGAAAAGTGCGCGAAGCGCGACAGCTCGGAAGACTCTTTCAACGCTGAATCAACCGAACATCTGTGCTCCATACGTCGTCGATCTTAAGTATCTCATCATCGTGACGCCGAATGAGCGCCGCCAAAAGTCCGCTGGGCTGCCTCCGCGAATCTTACGCCCCTGCGAATTCCTACGGCGGAGAAAGACGCCCCGACCCCACTCTAAGTCTTACTGCTCGCCTTCCTCATTGTCGTTATCATCAACCGGCAACAGGGAATGGGTGAGAATGTAATCGGCGACTCCGATGCCGAGCACTTGCCCATCATTACAGGCGGGCCGGAAATGAATGCCGGCGAATACGCGAGCGCTCTTTACCTCTTCCAAAGCCGCCGTAAGGCCCTGAAACTGCCGCGTCACGCCAGGCATGGCATTGGACCCGACCGTGACGGGAGTATCCTCGCCGAAGTAGTGAGACAGGATACGGCCGGCTGCACCACTAACGCACGAATGGCCTGATGGGTATTCCGGAAATCCAGGCGTCACGAGCAGCGGCGCCCAGGTCGGGTCGCCAGCGGTGGCGTCATTGCCATCGGCGCTTCCCAACTGTATCGCCGTGACCGGTCGCCAAAAATTGTAGGTGTATTTCGCTTCCCAGCACCCGATTGCGGAATCGGCGAGCGCGAGGTTCACGAGCGCCAATAACCGGCTGGTCCGCGACATCTTGAAGTGCCGCTGAGCCGCCAGCGAGATCGCAACGGGATCCCAGAAACTAGCAGGATTGGTCGAAGCCCAAAAAATCGAAAAGCTAGTTTCGTCGGTCGTTCGGGTCGAACTTGTTTTGCTCCCCTTTGATAACGTCTCGTCGTAATCGGTCGTGTACTGAGGGCTTGTCAAGGCTGGAGGGCCAGAAGGCCGGAACGTACGCCACTCGGCTCAGCGCCGGAGGCGTTGCGGATGAATGGGTGACGCAGCTGCTGCGACAGGGCGATGCGAAGGTGTTCAAGAAGTACTCGCACATGAAGTTGCAGATGAAGCGCGAGGCGTTGGCAAAACTGAACCGCTGGGCAAACGAGAGCGGGTCGAATTTTGGCACAGTGGGCCAAAACGAGAAGGGTTTTGACACAGTTTTGGCACAGTAGAGGCAAAGGATGGGTGAAAACGATGAGCAGGGATCAGTCAACTTCTTTGGAATCAGCAGGAGATTGGTCGGGGCGAGGAGATTTGAACTCCTGACCCCCTGCGCCCAAGGCAGGTGCGCTACCAGGCTGCGCTACGCCCCGACAGTTGAAAGTCTCTTCATTCTAAACCACTTTTGGATCGGCCATCCATTCTAAAATCCCGCTCTCAGCCTAAAACGTATCAAAACTGTATCAAAACCTCGTTCATTGCACCTTTGCCGTATCAAAACCCTTCGCTTCGTTGGCTTGCCG
>QHXW01000428.1 GCA_003223115.1 Acidobacteriota bacterium | reverse complement strand
CGCCGCTGCTCCGCAGACTATTTGAGGCTTTGAATCGGGTCACTCATGAAGCCTGGGCGTGTGCCGGAGACCCGTACCCCCGGAACACTTTCCATCTTGCGGTGGGGCAAATCGTATACATTAACCAGCTTAACCAGGGCGTTTGCACGCAAATTGTCTTGCACCACGTCTCCTCATCCCGTTCCAGCGGTCCTTGTGGCACCGATCCCAGCCTAACCTTGTCAACAAGATGTTTCTAAGTGACAAGTCGGCCATTCACCCGTTGCGCTTTGTTCGCATCTTTGTTCGCATCTATTGACTGTGAAAGGCTCGAATGATATATTTCCGATCTGGAGAATAGGACGATCAGGACCCGAGCTCCGGTTCGAGGAGGGCAACGCAAGCCTCTTTAGGCTGGCGTTGCCACGAATGGCGCGATGCTTCCTCTGCCCTTCAACGCAGTTGACGAGAGCGGGGGAAAACCTCAAAGCGAGAGCAAGACACCGTACGCCGGATCCGCCGCGGTCACTGCAAAGAACAGGCCCCCATCTCTTGTTACCGGGGTGATAGGCTGGTCCGTTTCCTTAATTTTCGTTCTTCTTTTCACCGCCAGCTTTTTTCTGTATTGGAGTCTGACTCGGGCATTCGAGTTAGGCGATAACGAAGTGCTCCTTGAGAGAATTCAGGTCTTGCGTCCGTTAATACGGGATCTCGAGGTCAATCGAGGCCTAGTGAAACGGGAAATCGAAACAGAATCTCAAGCGATTGAGAGTCCGCAGGTGTACCTCCGCATTTTGGATAAGGGCAAAACAATTCTTGAAACCCACGGTATGGCGGCGCACCTTCCCGTCAACGTATTTCCTGGCGTCGTTCCTGGCACACAGCCGTCGCGAGGTGTTCGATTAGAAGTATCGCCGGGCCGGGTGTTTCGTGTGATGGCGAAGACTGCGAATGGTTCAGGCGCTGATGAGCATTACGTCATACAAGCCGCTCTGGACCTGACGCAAGATGAAAAGGTGCTAAACCACTTCAGATACCGTCTTTTCAAGGCTTTGACTGTGGTGTGTCTCTTCAGTGTACTCGTCGGGTATCTCATCACAAAGCGTGCGATGCGGCCGATTGAAGAGATGAGCGAGTACATCGGGCGAATCGAGGATTCCACTGTGGGCCAATTAATTCCTCTTCCTGAATTGCCAGCCGAAGTCGCCGGGCTGGCAAACAGCATTAAGGACATCCTCGATCGTCGCGTCCAGGACTGCTTGAGCCTGCTTTCACGATTTTCCGCCGACGTAGTCCACGAAGTCCGCACACCTCTCACCAACCTCCGCAGTGCCACTGAAATAGCCCTGAGTAAACCAAGAACTGCGGCTGAGTATCGTAAGCTGCTTGCTTCAAACTTGGAAGAATTCGAGAGTCTGTCTGCGATCATCCATAAACTTCTGGCTCTAGCTCTGGCTGAAAGAGCCCAGGCGGCCATCGACCTCGAAGAGTTTGACATCGTTTCTGAACTTCGATCGGTCGTGTACAGCTACAACCGCTCTGCTATACACAACGACATCAGCATCGCTTTGGCATCCCACGAAACATTAACAGTTCAGCTGGACCGAGTGCTGTTTCGTCACGCTGTCAGCAATCTAGTATCGAATGCGGTCGCGAACACCCCGGCCGGTGGGTCTGTAACGCTTACCGCCACAGAGCAAGGCTCCACTGTTTGTGTCAAGGTCAGCGATACAGGGGTCGGTATTGCTCCTGAGCATCTGCCTCACATTTTCGACAGATTCTATCGGGTACCGCGAAAAGACGGCCGGGCTGCCGAAGGCTTGGGCCTAGGACTCAGTATTGTAAAAGCAATAATGGATCTGCACGGTGGGTCGGCAGCAATCGTGAGCGATCCTGGTCACGGGACAAGCGTGACCCTGTTTTTCCGGCAGATTACGAAACCGTAATCCATGTTTCATCGTCTCGTCACGATCATTTTCCTATGCTGACTGGAGCGGGCCAAGGTTGTTGGGTGTATGCGAAAGCAATGCCAGGGCATTGTTGCTGCGCACGTACCGCACAAGGCCGGACATGCAGTGGCTTATGAGGGAGAGTTTCTCTAGACTGTAGCGCCGGGGTAGACGCTTTACTGCTTACTGCGTGTGCGAATTATGGGAGAAGTCAGGCGGGACAGGCCAGCGTTGTTAAGCCGTAGCTGCAATACCCAAGGAACCCTTCGCTCGAGCGCCCTACTTAATATGCCGGCACCAGCTGATCGGCGCAGACGCGACCGTGTCGCCTTGCACTGGCGAGTCCGTCTGTTTCGGTCATTCCAATCCGTCGCAATCGAAACCGTGACGGAAGATCTGTCCAGCATTGGATTCTACTGCACATCGCAAGAGCCGTTCGAGCTCGGCGAAACGCTGCAATGTATCATCGTGATTCCGGCCGACACTTTGGACGGATTCGATTCTCAAGTAAGCCTAGAATGTCACGTCACAGTTGTGCGCATTGAAAATAACTCGAATGGCTACGGTCTCGGGTGTCACATCGAATACTACGATCTTCTTCCGACATCAGCGGTGGCGATTCAATAGCGCTTCGTTTCCTCGTAGTTTGATTAGCGGCAACAAGACGTTTTTCGCTGGACATTTCGGCGGCCTTGGGTTAACGTAAACGTAGTTTCGAGGAACTGGAACAGGAAAACGAAGTGCTGCGCGAGCGCCGAAGAAGATAGGGAGCGCCTGCGTCGAGAGAATGAGCAACTGCGCAGGGAGTTGAAGGCGGCGGGGCGAGGGTCGAAGCAGGGGAGGCGAAAGCCGAAAGCTGATCCCCAGCGGCCGGGCCGCAAGGCGGGACAAGGCCCCTTTACGTTCCGGAAAGCCCCACCGGATATAGCGGCGAGTAGTGAGCCGCCCATCGCCGTGCCCGTGACGGTTGGCCCATGCCCGTGCTGCGGCGGTGAGTTGCGGTATGAGCGAACTGACGAGGCGACCGTCACGGATATGCCGCTGGCCTCGCAACCGGAAGTGAAGAGCTACGCGGTGGAAGTGCGGAGGTGCGAGCGGTGCGGCCAGCAGGTGCGCGGACAACATCCGGATGTGGCCCCGGATCAGTATGGGGCGACGGCGCATCGAGTAGGTTCACGCGTCAAGGCAGCGGCGCATACGGTGCATTACGGCAGGGGCGTGCCGGTGCGCAAACTGCCAGCGATTCTGCGCGAGTTGACCGGAATCGAAGTGACGCAGAGCGCCCTGACTCAGGACGCATTGAAGAAGTCGGAGGGGGTAGTCGGGAATGCCTACCAGAAGCTACGTACCGGTGGGGCCACCGCGCCGGCGGTCTACACCGATGACACGGGTTGGCGGATCCACGGGCAAACAGCCCATTTGATGACCTTCGATACCGTTCAAGCCACGGTATTTCAGATTCGCCGTAGGCATCGCAACGAAGAGGTACGCGAACTGATTCCCGCCGACTATGCGGGAGTGATGGTGACCGACCGCGGCAAGAGTTACGATGCCGAGGAATTACTGGGCGTCAAGCAGCAGAAATGCTTGGATCACCTCAAGGAGAATATCCATGAGGTGGTGGAGCACAAGGCTGGACGCGCGCGCAGCTTTGGGCTGAAACTGAAAAGCATCTTGCGAGAATCCCGCCAACTCTGGTGCGACCAACGGGCCGGCAAGGCCGAGAAGTTCCAGGCCGAGGTCGAGCGGATGGAGGAAGAACTCACCTTCCACCTGCGCCCGCGCCTTTTGAAGGACCAGGACAACCAACGGCTACTGGACGGAATCGGTCTGCAGCATGATCGTGGGAGGGTGCTGCTGTTCCTGCACGACCCGACGATCGAACCAACCAACAACCGTGGAGAGCGGAGTCTGCGGCCGGCGGTAATTGTGCGCAAGCTTTCCCATGGCTCCAAGAATGAGCGCGGTGCTGAGGCGTTTGCAGGATTCACGAGTGTCATTCAAACAGCAGCCAAAAAACGAGACTGCTCGATCATCCACGCCTTACAGAACCTGTCCCAGTCGAAAAGCAACCAAGTTTCCCCCGAAGCTCACCCTCCACCGGGCTAAATAATCGGCAGCCGCAAATCAACTACGTTTCCTCATTACTCTGGGATAGGATACAGAGACTGTCTTAAACACTGAGATGGGAGCCCCTGACGGTCTCGCGCCTCCGCCACGTGAAACGTCTGCCGTGTCCGGGTCCAGAACGCCGACACTCTCAATCTGGCCGCTGCAACAGCAAATGACTTCGGCGGCCGCGGCCAATTGGTCGCGTCGTATTATCGTTCCTCGACCATATACCCCATCCCCCGGACCGTGTAGATGAGCTTCCTTTCAAAGGGGTCATCCACCTTGGATCGTAGCCGGCGAATGTGAACGTCAACGACATTCGTGTTGCTATCGAAGTTCACGTCCCAGATCTGCTCGGAAATGAGCGCTCGGGAAAAAACCTCACTGGGACGACGAGCCATCAGAGCGAGTAACTGAAACTCCTTCAGCGTCAGGTCTAAGCGCTGGCCGGCACGGGCGGCCTTGTGCCGAACCACATCGAGCTCCAGATCCGCAACACGAACTATCTCCGGATGACGCATCGGCTGCCGGCCTAAGATCGAGTTGATGCGAGCCAGAAGTTCCGAAAAAGCAAATGGCTTCACAAGATAGTCATCAGCCCCCAACCGGAGACCTTTAACTTTATCCGCGACTGAACTCAATGCGCTGAGGAGCAGGATGCGCATCGTGCTGTGATTTCGTCTCAACTCTGTAAGTACAGACCAGCCGTCACGATCCGGAAGCATGACGTCCAATACCAGCAGGCCGTAGTCGAACTGGGATGCCAGATACAGGCCTTCTTCAGCCGTGTGACTTACGTCCACAACATAGCCATGTTCCGACAATCCTTTTTTGAGATATGCAGCAGTCTTCTCTGCATCTTCGATGACAAGGATCTTCATAGTAGTTGGCGCGACTTTCCCAAAGCCTAAGGCTAGACGCAACATTTGTCAACTAGGGAAGTTACCTGCGGTCTAATTAATGCACGTTCGTCGCTGGTCAGAACTGCGTTTCGTGAGGCTGGCGAGTTGGATGGTACTACCAGTACTGCGCAGATTCGATCACGCAGAGTAAACTCCTAGTTACCGAGAGCCGGAATTTGCTGAGAACATAGGACATTTCTGATATGCGACGTCTCGAATCAGAATCGAAGACCTGTGGTGAGATCGCGTTGCCGGGCGCACTTGCCGGCCAGGCGAAATCGGAACTGACGTGGGAGATCGTAAAATAATCATCAGCGTGAGGCTCTCGGCGATTCTGGAATCCGCGTGCGCCGTTCTAAGTGGCGCGCACTGTTGACGGCCATTCCTTGATACCCACTTTATCGCCGTTTCACCTAGAATCGCGTGCCTGAGTGGAGCGCTGAAAGATGACGAGTATGTGACTAAGACCAGCAAAACACTCAATCTACTACCTTCCTTCGCTTCGCGCGACCTAGTGCTCGCGCACGTTATCGTCCGCCGCTGACGGAAGCCAATTATAAGTGGAAGTGGCACCGTTTAATAGAGCCGCTTCTCAAGAAACGGGGATGACCGGTCAGCCCGAGAGCTTGTCGGTAACTTCAATTCGATGCTCGGACTTAGCGTCCTTCTACTAATTCGCGCGCGTCGTGTTAGCCGTCCTCCCACGA
>QHXW01000427.1 GCA_003223115.1 Acidobacteriota bacterium | reverse complement strand
CGCTGGCTGCTAAGTGATTGATTTTATTCTGGAGCCACCCGCCGGGATCGAACCGGCGACCTGCTGATTACGAATTTCCCACTCTACCCCTATGCTATTGATTCTATGTTCGGCCACAGACCACTTAGTCGGTATGTTCGGTGCAGCGGGCGCTAATTGAACCCGATTCTGAACCCAACTCTTGATTTCGTGACAAGCCGTCGTGGAGTGTGCCTCAGAAGCGTTTTACGCGGATTTTGCCGCGTTTAGATTCGTAAGTCGTTACTGGACAATGAGTTTGACTCATTTCTCATGGCGCTGGCGTTCAATTCGGATTCTTCCGGCCGATGCTCTCATCGGAATATCGAACTGCAACGTCGCAATCCAACGTCGCAGCCTGGCGGGTTTGGAGCCAGAGCTCTCCGGTGAAGTTTGATCAGAATGGTCTTCCGAGGGAACCAGGAAAACCCCCCAGCCAACCAGCTGAAACCAAACAGCCGGCCTGAGGTTCCTCAAGCGCTCGGGTTTTTAAGAACGATAGGGCGGCGGCAACCAGCGCGCTTAGCACGCCGAGCCTTAGGTCACGGAGGTGATGGAGAATGCGCAAGCCCCATCTTCTCAGATCGTTTGAGATTTACTGGAGGCACAGGCTGATTAATTCGCTGGTTTCCGTCGGCAGCAACCATCGTTTGAGGGCCACAGGATAGGTTGCTATACTCTGGGCGACGCCACATGCTGAACGACAGTCCTAAAGAGGGAATCCTATGAACGTCTCACTGGCTCCAGATCTGGAGCGGTTTCTAAACGAGCAAGTCCGAAGCGGCCGATACCCTTCCACAGAGGAAGCCGTGAGGAAAGCCGTGGAGTTGCTCAAGGAGATGGAGGAGGCAGAGAGCCGGCTCGAAACGCTGCTGCAAGAAGCCGAAGACAGCGGTCCGGCGACCGAGATGACTGCCCAGGATTGGGCGGACATCGAAAACGAAGGCTTAAGGAGGCTCCGGTCCGGCAAGTCCGCCTGATCCCATGGCCCGCGTGATCAAGCGCGTTGCCGCCAAACGGGATCTGACGGATCATTTCGTATTTCTCGGAGAGAACGCCAGCGTGGATGTGGCGCGCCGTTTTCTTCACGCCTGCAACGTCAGCTTTCAAGCGTTAGCCCAGATGCCTGAACTAGGCGCGCAAAGGAGCTTTCGCAATCACCGCTTCTCTTCCGTCCGCGCCTGGCCCGTGAAGGGCTTCGAGCGCTATCTCATCTTCTACAGCCCGCTCACTGACGGCGTCGAGATTCTCCGGGTCATCCACGGCGCCAGAGACATCGAACGCCTCTTTCATTTTCATTAGGCCCCGGATGATTACTCCACAGCCATGGCGGACCCGTGGCTTTCGGCGTGGTCGTGGCCGTGGTCTTTCTCTTCTCCGCTGTGGTTCCCTGATTCGGCCCCATCCGATTTGCCGGCGCCGTCGCACTCGAATGCCGCCGCGTGCGACACCTCGCGGCTGAGCGCATGCCCGAGATTGCCGGCGTCATTGGTGTAGATCTGCGCGCCATACCGGGCGCGCGAGACAGCCACATACGCCAGACGGCTGTTAATAGGCTGCTCGCCCGCCTGCTCGCGCCGCGTTGATCAGCACCCGGTCGGCTGTTGCGCCCTGGCTGCTGTGGCTGGTCACGGCATAGCCGTAATCAAGATGCGGATGGTCCTCCAGGGACATCCGCACCTGGCGGCCGGAATCCATCTTGATTTGCGCGTTGCCATGCTCATCGATGCTCTCGATGGTGCCCAGCTCGCGGTTGGCGATGTGGCGCTCCTTGTCCCGGATGGCGCGTGATACAGGAGTTGGTCCGAGTTGGTCCCATTTTGTTACCTGCCGCGATAGACTTTGTTATGACTCCGGAAGATGCTCCAGCTACGCAGGCAGAGGCCGGGGAAGTAGTCGGTCAAAAATCGGCCAGGGTTTCTTTTAATTAAATTAAAACCAGAGGAGGCGCGTGTCCGCACCAATGTCCAACTCCGGCTTCCAAGCCGCGATGTCCATTCTTTCTCACGTATATTTCGCACCGATCCTGGGCAGGCTGATCCGGGCGAGAGTGCCGGATCTGCTCGCCGGCGAAGCGGTCCGCTCGGCAGAACTGGCAAACCAAGCGGGCCTTCACCCGCTTTCCACCGTCAGGGCGCTGCGCGCGCTGACGGCGTTCGGAGTGTTCCGCGAGGTGGCGCCGTGCACGTTCGTGAAAGTGAAACTTCGAGCTTGTTTCGGGATGCACCCGGCGGTCTCCGGAATTACGCGCTGTTCGCCACTTCGGAACAGTTTTTGAAGTCGTCCGCGGCGCTCACAGTGTGGGTCTCGTAAATTCCAGCTGGAGAAGATGGCTATGCCGAATCCGATCTACACTGGAATTCGACTACGAGAGCGACCCACTTCCACGCGTGGGCCGGGGACGTGGATCGCCCTTGATCAATTCGATTCACACTTGTCACCGTTGCGCAGGGGCATAGGCTGAAGTTTCAGGCTGCGCGCCGTTCGTACCGGTGATGGAGACCGCCGACTTGCGGGATAGCTACGATCCGTCCAAGTTCTGGCGGCTGCACAGCCCGCGATTCTGGCGAGTCCTTGCCCAATGAGAGGTGCGTTCTAGATTCGTGATACAACCCGTCAACTCAACACCCATAATATTGAATCGCGCGATGTTCATTACCCCTGGCATCCCTGGTATGATCGCAGGGTGTGGGTTTACCGAATCGGCCTCGGGCGAGTGCCGCCGGGTTGTCCTTAACGAAAACTGTGTCTCATCGTGGTAGTCGTTCTATACTGGCGTCGTGTTAACAACGACTCTGGACTGCGCGCGAGTTGAAGTTTCTAATCTGCCAAATCGGTCTTCCGGATCATGAATTCTGTCACCTGGATGGAGAACTCGCGTTCGCCCGAAACCTCAGGACGAAGCTGAGCCCGGGCAAACAGACCCGAACATCGAGGGAAGAACATTGCAAAGAAGCCCGGCTAGGCAGGCTAGGCGGCGCGTCGCTGGTATCGATGATGAAGTCCGCCCACCTCAGGAATTTCCACAATAAAACCGTTCTCCGGTTTGTGGACGGCTCTCGGCTCCGGCGCATCTTTGGCCAAGGCCAAATGCGTGCGCGATTTGCTGTAGTAATGAAAGTAGCTTCGGAGGGTCTGCCGCAACGACCTCTCGTTCCACACAATCACGTGGTCCAGGCACTCCCGGCGAATGGATCCGATTAGCCGCTCCACGTACGGATTTTGCCAAGGCGATTGCGCCGCCGTGACCCCTTCCTTTATTCCCATGCCCTTCGCGACTGCGATGACTTCTTTTCCGAAGATTGTATCTCGATCACGGATCAAATACCGCGGCGCTTCGTCCCACGGAAACGCTTCGCGAATCTGCTGCGCGGTCCACTCTTCGGTCGGGTGTTCCGTCACATTAAAGTGCACCACACGCCGTCGGTCATGAGAGAGAACGACGAAGACCAACAGCACTCGGAATAAAGCCGTCGGCACGATAAAGAAGTCCATCGACGCCATCTGCTTTATGTGATTCTTCAAGAATGGTCGCCAGCTCTGCGATGGCGGTCTACGGTTCCGGCGTAGATATTTGCCTACGGTCGATGGAGCCACGTTGATCCCTAGCTTGAGCAGTTCGCCGTGAATGCGGGGCGCGCCCCACAAACCGTTGGCTCGGCTCAGGCGTTGGATCAGTTCGCGAATCGCGGCAGCCACCGCCGGTCTTCCAGGACGATGGCGCGACTTCCAAGTCCAATAGCGAGAGAAGGCCGTGCGATGCCAGCGAATAACGGTGTCCGGCTTCACGATATACACACAGCGCCGCCAGCCGGGCCACAAGCGCGACAACAGAATCCAGAGCAGTCGGTCGGCCTGCTTGAGGCGGAGCGACGCGGTGAGCTGCGTTGCAGCACGGCGATCTGATGGCGGAGGGCAACGATCTCAACCTGCTGGGCGGCACGGGTGCGAACTGTAGAGGCGACCAGAGCCAGAAGAGCTATGAAAAATGAAGTCATGGTGGAACGGATGATCATCTCACGGACGGAGCCAAAACCAGTATTTTCAGTCCGGACGGGTTTTTCGGTATCCACAGGTCTAGTTCAAGGTTCTCGGCTGATATGTCATAACGCGAACGGCGAGCGCTCCCGCGGCGAGCACCAACATGAAGGCGGCAGGCCCAATCCCTTTAACTATATATATATTGGCAAGGCACTCGACAGGCAGTCGCAGGACACCATCAAGCAGTTCGGGATCGCGGGCATGGTCTCGAAGGTTAACCCCAACATTAGGTAGTTCGTAACGGCGCTGGAGCAGGGAGTCTAGTCACTAAGAAGTTAAATTATCAGCGTCCAAAATCGCACTTCTCACTGCACCGGGATAGGTTGCTATCCGGATTGGCCGATGTTAATCTCAATTGCCGCGTCCGCAGGAGAATTCATGCAAAATTCTGCTGTAATTGCTCTGTTAGCGTACGCCGTTGTCGCGCACGCCGCGAGTTACACCACTTACATAGGGGATGCGAACCCATACCAGGTGTCGGCCATCGCCACGGACGCGGGCGGAAACGCTTACATCACGGGCAGCCGCGCCATTGAGCCCGCCTCGCTTAATCCTTTTTACAGCTCGGTGGTGACGGATGTTTTCGTCAGCAAGCTGGACCCTTCCGGAAATCTCACCCTGATCGGCACCTTCAGCGGCAAAGGGACGGACCGGGCAAATGGGATCGCCGTCGATCACTCCGGGAATATCTATATCGTTGGCAGCACGACGTCAACGGATTTTCCGCTGCACAATCCGCTGCAAAGCGTTGCGTACACGCTAGGGTCGGGCATTGACAACGGGACGGGCTTTCTGATGAAGCTAAGCGCGGACGGTACCGTGCTGTATTCGACTTATCTCGGAGGCACGGCAGGCTATAGTACGCTGAGCGGTGTGGCGGCGGATTCCAATGGAAATGCCTACGTCACGGGTACGACGACGGCTAAGGATTATCCGCACACGCCAGGCATGCCGGCCGACGGTGTGTCCAACGGTCCGATCGAAGAAGTTTCCGGCGCTTTCTTCGCAAAAATTGACCCGGCAGGCAGGCAGATTCTGTATGCCGGAGCGCTAACGGGACCAGTCCCCGGGTGCGAAGAAGGAGGCGCAGAAGGCAGCTCCTGCTTCTTAAGTTCGGTTTACACCTCCGGCACAGCGATCGCCGTGGATCCGGCGGGCAACGCGTATATTGCGGGGAATGCGGGCGGTGGAGGGCTGCCCACTACGCCCGGAGCGTTGCTGACGACCGGGATCGGCGCTTTCGTCGCCAAGGTGAACTCCGCCGGGACTGGTTTGGTCTACGTGACGTATCTTGGAGCTGGGAATCTCGAGCCTGGAGTCGGCACCGTTGCCACGGACTTCGTTTACGCCATTGCGGCTAACGGCGCGGGGAATGCTTATATCACCGGCTCAACGTCGGACCCGGCGTTTCCGGCGACTAAGGGTGCGTTTCAAACCGCGCTCGCGGGCCAGGTAGCTCCCCCATTCGTAGGTCCCACCGACGCATTCGTCGCCAAGCTCAATCCCACGGGAAGCGCTATGGTGTGGGCGACATTCCTGGGCGGGAAGGGGGCGGACGCGGCGCAAACCATTGCCACCGACGCCGCGGGCAACGTGTGGGTATCGGGAGCCACGCAGTCCACCAATTTTCCTACCACGGTCTCCGTGACTCCGAACGGGAGCGAATTCCTGGCGGAGTTGAACTCGACCGGCTCGGCGCTCTCCTATGCGGCGCTTTTCCCCAGCAATACCGTCGCGCAGGCGCTCGCGGTGGATGCGAGCGGCACCGTGCACATTGGCGGAGCTAACGGTCTGATCTCCGCATTCCCTGCTGGCTCGGCGCCCGGCCAGACTTCCGCTCCATGGATGTCCGGGATCTCCAATGCCGCCGGCGGGGTTCTATCGGGACGCCTCGCGCCCGGTGAGTTGATCTCCCTTTACGGACTGCACCTTGGCCCGGTGGCGCCAATATCGGCTACATTCAATGCCGCCGGTTTCCTGCCGACGACGCTCGGGGCAGTGCAAATAACCGTCAACGGCATTCCAGCGCCCTTGCTGTACGTCTCCGATACTCAGATCAATGCGGTTGCACCGGTGGAACTGACGGCTGGCTCGTCCGCCGAATTAGAGCTCGCGCAGAATGGCGCGCCTGTGCAGGATTTCCGCGTGCAGGTCGATATCGGCGCGCCGCAGGTGTTTCGAAATCCGGATGGGAGCGCTGCCGCGATTAACCAGGATGGCACCGTGAATTCGCACTCGAGTCTGGCGAAGGCCGGGTCCTATGTCGCAATCTGGGTCACGGGTACGGGCTACTTTCCCGGGAGCGACGGGCAAATGGCAACCGGCGCGAACCAGTTCTGTAGCCTGGCTGGTTATTGCGAGGTCTTTGAGGTTGGTGGAGGTCAGGTTAATGTATCCTACACCGGCGCAGCGCCCGGCATGGTGAATGGCGTCATCCAAATCAATTTCCAGGTCACGTCTGCCACAGGTGGTTACTATCTCAGTGTGGATGGGATCAACAGCGACATCTTTGCCGTTTACACCACGCAGTGAAGCTTTAGGCCCGACCCGTGGAAGTGCCCGAAGACCTCAAGGTTATTGCTCACTGCCAGCGCCGGCAGTGCTAGCTAGCTAGGAGTAGCGGGTTTCAGGGCAGCGTCAAATAAGCTTCCGACAATGCTCGATATCAGGCTGAAGCCTGGGCCGGCAGTTTCCAGGTACGCCGTGATCGGGGAGTTGGTCGGACGGGAACGGTTCCCGACGCGGCGAATAGGCGTGTTCGCGGTACATCCTGACGTCGAACCGATGCCAAAAAAAGACGAAGACAATGCCTCCGATTCATCCGGGCCAAACCCTTCTGGAGGACTTCCTGAAACCACTCGGCCTCACCGCGAACCGGCTTGCCATGGAATTAGTCGTGCCAGCGACACGGATGAATGACATTGTTCGGGGCAAACGGGCGATTACGGCGGGCACCGCGCTCCGCCTGTCGCGCTACTTTGGAACGACGCCTCAGTTTTGGACCAACCTTCAGGCCAACTACGACCTCGAACTGGCAGAGGATGCCCGCGGTGCTGAGATTGCCCATCGCATCATGCCACCTAAAGCCCGGCAACATCCTAGTCACGCACGATGGACGCGCCAAGATCGTTTTAGCCAATGCCTCCTGAGATAGGCCGCCGCTTCGGTCCGTACGAGATCCTGTCGCTCATTGGCAATGGCGGAATGGGCGAAGTCTACAAAGCCCGCGACACGCGGCTGGATCGCATCGTCGCGTTGAAGATTTTGCCGCTTGGCGGCGATCGCGCGCGGTTCGAGACCGAAGCCCACGCAGTTGCCTCGAGCGTCGCCTGAGAGACCCGTCCGTTATCACGTACTTGCGGCCGAAACGGTCTGCTGGTCACGACCGCAAACCATGCAGTAACATCAGGCCGACGATGGCCACGTCGCGCGACGTGCGGAAGCGGCAGGAGCTCCAACGGGATCACCCCACAGGCCCTGACCGAGTCAACATTCCTCGACCACGAATCCTTTTGCCTTTGCCCTGGACCCGGATCTGCGAATCCGGGAACTGGATGTCCTCGCGGTTGAGCGCTCGCGCGGTTGCCCAACACATCCGCCCCGTTCCACCACCGCAACCATGAAACTAAAGAAACTTCCTTTCCCTCGTCATTCCCTGACCAAGTTCTTCCGGCCCGCGGCGGAATCTGTATCTACTTCGCTGAGTGATTCATCCGTCCGCTGCTATCGATATACGGTCCGGTCCTTCCTCTTTTACCTGGGCGCTCACTATCCTGAGGTTCACTCTCTCGATCAACTGCGTCGTGATCCACACCTTCTCGGCTGGTTGGCCCTCCTGCGGTCGCACAACCCGCCACTGGTTGCCCACACTCGCGCCAGGTCTGTGATCCACCTGCGACGCATGCTGGAAGAACTTGCTTGGACCCAGCAAATTCCAGCCTTGGCCCACCTGCTCGTCCCTGATGATGTTCCCCGAGGGGAGCACTGTCTGCCGCGCCCATTGACCCCGGAACAGGATCAACTGATCCAGCAGGAACTGCTGCGCCGCAATGACTTCACCAGTAATGCCCTGTTACTTCTCCGTCATACCGGCATGCGCATGGGCGAATGTATCGACCTCTCGGTCGATTGTCTGCGCGCCGTGGGGCCCGACCAGTGGGCCATCCATGTACCACTCGGCAAGCTAAAAACCGAACGCTGGGTTCCCGTGGACTCCCTGGTCTGTCAACTGGTAGACCGGCTCCGTTCTATGCGCTCACCGGATGCACCCAGCACCGGTCGTTTGCTTCTGCCCCGTTCGCGTGGCCAATTCATGTTAGTTCGCAAACTCCGCAACGCCCTTCGGGATGTCGCAGCGGCGGCCGGAATTAGCTCGCGCATCGTGCCGCACCAGATGCGCCACACGTATGCCACGGAGATGCTGCGCGCCGGCGTCACCTTGGCCGCCGTCATGAAGCTACTCGGCCACAAAAATCCCCACATGACCCTGCATTACCTCGAGATCACCCAATGCGACCTGCAGCGCGAGTATCGTCTGGCTCGCCCCCACCCCAGGCATCTTGTCCCATCCCCGCCAACGCCACTCGCAGCTTCTCCAGTCAGTCTTGACCCCACAGGGATCCTCCACTCCCTGCAATCCGCCCAGCACGTCCTCGAGATGTTCCGCCTCTCTTCCAGAAGGATTCAGCCGACGTCTCCTCGACCGCCTCGCCAACCGCCTTCAAGATCATCACCGAGATCGGCAAACTCGACCCGTCAGAAGAATAGGCAGAGATTGGCCGGTTAAGTCCGCGGTCACGTCAACTTGACGGGTAACGCCCGTTGCTCCCTTGTAACAACGCCCAAGCTGTCTCTAACTCATTCGGTCAGCTGGCGACAAACCGTCAACATGGTAAACGCTATAGCGTTTGCACGGGTTATCGGGAAGATTCCGATGACGATTGAAGCGGCTCCGCGGCTAGCAGGTACTTCGCCAATGGACCAAGCCGCGAGAGTGTTTCGGGAAGCATACGCGCCGGCAGATTTTCCCCTAATCCCGCGCCACGTCGGATATACGCACCCTGTATCGAACGTCGAGGCTCGTGTGCACGGTTCACGGTGTGTCCATGCCAGACGGACCCGTTGAACACGATCATCGAGCCTGCCGGACCGCAGGCCAGAACCTGTCCAGGATAGTCTGCTTTGAACTCGCCCAGCGCAAGCTCAGGTGGAACTACGGACCACAGGTGTGAGCCTGGCACGAAACGAGTCGCGCCGTTGTCGTTCCGAAACTCGTCAACCATGAAGATGAACCCGACCATCGTCCAGCCGTGAGCGTCGCGTTCGAAATCGACGTGGAGATTCTGAGCCGGCAGACCTTGTCCTAGCGTGCGGGCGTGGATCGTGCTGAGCCTGAAAGGTTCGTTGATTATGCGACAACAGGCCTTGAGAACGGGCGGGTGCAGGTACAAGCGGTCGAATACCGGGCCACGATTGACGAAGTCTCTCACTCGGGTCGTGGAACTCCCAACCTTTACATCATCGGGATCGGCGTTACTAATGACTGCGTCATAGGCGGCAGACAGCTCAGCGAGGTCCTTGGTCGGAACCGGACCCGGAATGATCGTGAAGCCAGCCTCATCCAAATTCCGACAGGCATCGGCAGACAGCTCGAAGCCATCCATAATCGTGTACGTGCAGTCCTGCGACTTGCATCTCATCCTAGTAGTGGATGCTCTGATTCGGCCCTCAACACATTGTCGCAGGGACGCTTCGTGTTGGTCAGTAAAGATCAGTCGCGAAGGATTTACGGATGCAAACGGGTGCCCGTCAACGGCGCCCGGGTAGCGCCCAGCAATCAAGTTGACGGGAAACGCCCAAACCACAGATGTTGCGCCCGAACACGTGGCCTAATTCAAATCTACGAGACGGCGATTTACGCCCCGGTGATCGTTGCGCGCTCTGGGCAAGGTTCCGTGACCGGCGTTTACCAGGAGTGATCCGGCAAACCCGAGGATTGCTCCTGGATGCTGGCCGACTTGCGGGGACTAATCCGGCGGGATGATCTCAAAG
>QHXW01000425.1 GCA_003223115.1 Acidobacteriota bacterium | reverse complement strand
GAGCCAGTGGTGGGGACAACTCTCAATGGTATCGTACGCAAAGATGCAGAAGTCAGCCATGCCTCCGGCGGTGCCGGATTGAACAGCCTGTGACTTCGACCGCAGCCGACTACCGGCTTCCCGCGCCGCAGTTTTTGGGGAGACAGCCGATGTTGGAAATAAACGGCTTGACGGGAAGTCACAGATCAGGACAGAAAACCTACTTCGGCACTCCAAAACTACTTCGGCACTCCCAGCACTCCTCGCAGTTGCCGTTCATCGTCGGATGCGATGCCGCTTCGATTTCGAATATCTTCGCGCGCGGCGAGACCGCGACGGTAACGCCCAAAATATTCAACGATTTCGCCACCGAATCCAAAGTAGTACATGATGTCCGCGAACTCCGCTGTGTGACGTAATCCTAGACCATGGCCGCTTTCATGCACGCACGTAAGATAGACGATGGAATCGCGAAGCAATTTGTCGTGCGCCGTGGCTTCGCGGATTTCCGGGCCGAGCTGCGCCGTGTCAGGGTTCACAAAAATGGCAGCGCCCGGTTTACCGTCGACCGTAATCGGGCGGGCTTCACCATAAAGCTGCAGCCGCTCTGAAGCCCAGTACACGCGCAGGCGCGCACGATTTTCCGAGGCGGGCGCGAACGTCAGAGAATCCGGCGCGACGCGGCGCCAGGCGTCCAGCGCCCAGCGAGCCAACTCGGTATCGGAAGGCTCACAGTGCGACTGCTTCGCAACTTCGGTGGAACAGGTTTGAATCCAGTAGGTGTAAGTTTCGGCGGCGGGTATCTTAATCGCGTAACATGCGGCGGCGAACAGCAGGCGAGCGGCCAGCTTCACAGTTTGCGAGAGGTCTCGAGCTCCAGGCGTTCGGCCAGAAACCGGAGCTGCGCTTCGAGGTCCGCCACACGCTGCTTGAGTTCCTCGATTTCCTGACCTTCGGGATCGGGCAGGTTACCGTGCTCCAGCGCCTCGATGGGTTCAGTGCCGCGCGCGCGCACCACCCGCCCGGGAATGCCGACGACGGTCGAGTGGTCGGGCACCGGGTGCACCACGACAGAACCAGCGCCGATCTTTACGTCGTCACCAATCCTGATGCTGCCCAGAATTTTCGCGCCGGTGCCCACCACCACGCGGTTGCCCAGCGTGGGATGGCGTTTTCCTTTTTCATTGCCGGTGCCGCCTAGCGTGACGCCCTGGTAGAGCAGGCAATCGTCTCCGATTTCGGTGGTTTCCCCGATGACCACGCCTGAGCCGTGGTCGATGAAAAAACGACGGCCGATGCTGGCGCCCGGATGGATTTCAATGCCCGTCAGGAAGCGCGAGAATTGCGAAATTACGCGCGGGATGAGCGGCACTCCGGCACCATACATTTTGTGTGCCAGACGATGCAGCAGGATGGCGTGAAAGCCGGGGTAGCAGAGGAAGATTTCGAGGACACTCTTGGCCGCCGGATCTTCGCGAAAAATAGTCTCGATCTGCTCGCGCACGGCCCGAAACATGGTGACTTCAGCTTCTTAGATGACAGACTGCGGCAAAAGATGCAATAGGTTTATGGTGGGCCTCAGGAAATCCTTTTGTCAAGCGGGGTTACGGTAATTGAGCAGGCACACGTAGACGGAGAGAACCGTCAACGCGGGCCTCTCCAGCAGGCGGGAGAGGTTCGCGCGCGATGATCCGCCCGACCGAAGTCGAAAGTAGCCGGGTCTAAGCCCGGCATTTCAAATCTTCACCCGACGCTCTGGACTGGAACCGATTCCAACATACGTCCGTCCGCGTGATCTGGCGCGAAGGCCAGTCACACAGCGAGCCTTTGTAGGGACGCCGGAAGCCAGCATCACACGAGTGGAAACCAGTCGGGGGAGAGCGGCTTCCAGCCTTGACGAAAAAGTTGCTGTGCAGCAGCGAAAAGTGACGCGCGTGAACGCATCACCTTGGTGACCTCAGAATAAAACCAAAGGAAACCGCACAACACGAATCGGGCAGGGAAGTGCTTGACTCCAGGCGGCACAAATTTCTTAGAGAGTTGTCACCGGCCCGGCGAGACGCGCTGGGCCGAGACGCGCTCGATGGTTCAGACCAGCGATTCCGAATGCAGGCGCAGTCTCGCAAACTCTGGTTCGTGCTCATCGAGAGCCAGCGACAACACCTGAACGCGCTGTCCTTCGCGAAGAAGCTGCAGAAGAATTTGCCGGCCGTTCGAGAAGCGAACCGCATCGTGATAGGTATGCGGCGAGAGCCCGGTCTGTGTGAAAATGACTTCTTCCCGGGCGCTGACGCCCAACTCCGTTTGCAGATTCGCCGGGATGTCGAGCATGCGCAGCTTTGCGCCGGGCGGCACACAGACCGCGGGAATCTCAGGCATTCCGGGCGGCATGAACGCCGATTTGATCAGTGACCAGAAGCCCTTTTTCTGAGGCTTGGTAGAATCTGCCATGCGGCAAAGTTCCGCGGGCGAAGTGAGCCCGATAGCCCCGGTGGGGAACCTGTGCGCGACCAAGTCCTCTCCTTCCTGTGCCAGCCGGTTGGGAAGGCCATGTAGCGAATAATCACACATCTCAATTAACCTCCTGGGTTCATTGCAGTTGCTGACAGATACGCTTAGTGCATGATTCTGCCTGTAAATTTCTCATCCCTAGTGTGAGCGTCTCGGACGCCAAGGACAAGCCCGGTGCAACTTTATTTTGTTCGGTTTCTAACCTTTCCAGACGGAGCCTGGCCGGAAGGTGAGAGGTCCAGCCGTTTTCTTGCGTTAGTTAGGGATATCAACGGGCGGAGGCACGGCTGAACCCCACGGGGGCGAACCCCCATTGCGCACGGGGCACCGGCATGGTAATTTCTGATCCCAAATGAGTAACTCAAAGACACGCAACTCTGCCTGCCCCAAGCCCGAATCCAAAAACGGTTGGGTGCACAAATGCGATCTGGATGATTATCTGGGCCGCCACTTTCCAATTCCCACGCAAGTGGTTTCGAACGAAGAGTTTTATCCGCTTCCCCAAACAGCCAAGCAGCGCGCCGTGGAACACCGGATGAGTGAGATGGCGTCGGCGAATGCGAAAAAGATGGGAATGGATCGGCGCCGGTTTCTCGGGACATCGTGCGGTATGGCCACTGCGTTCGCCGCGATGAACAGCGTGTTCGGCCATTTCTTCAAGGTGAACGCGGCGGAGATGTCCAACCCGGCGGCCGCCACAGAAGGCAAAAGGGATTACTTCATCTTCGATGTCCAGACACACCACGTGGAGGTGGATCGCTGGAAAGTGGGCGGCGTGAGCGTGCTGGAATTCCGGCGGCTCTGCGGCCATGAATCCGGACTTGCGCGGGCGTGAGCCCAAACCCGTGGACGTTTATCTCGAGAATTACATCAAGGAAATGTTTCTGGACAGCGATACGGATATGGCCGTGATCAGCGGCGTTCCCTCGCCGACCGACGACACCAACATTCTGCCGCCGGAGAAGATGGCGACGACGCGCAACTGGATCAACACCATCGCGAAGTCGCGCCGCATGGTCGCACACGGGCTGATGGCGCCGGACCTGGGCGAGCGTAACTAAAGAAAACATGGACGTGCAGGCGGAGAAGCTGAAGCTGGAAGCCTGGAAAGTATATACCGGCCTGGGCCTGGGTGCGGATAAAGAAGGCTGGTGGCTGGACGATGAAAAAGTGTCGTACCCGGCGCTCGAGACGGCTCGGCGGCTCAAGATCAAAAACATTTGCACGCACAAAGGGCTGGCGCTGGGACTATTCAATGAGGCGCACTGCCATCCCAAGGACCTGGTGAAAGTGTCGAAGGATTTCTCGGACATGAATTTCCTGGTTTACCACTCGGGCTTCAAGGCATTGGAGGCGGCGCTACCAGCGGCCGAAGACGGGTTCAAAAAGAATCCGTATGTGCCATGGGTGTCAGATCCGTGCGAGATGCGCAAGAAGAGCGCGCACATGACCAATGTGTACATGGAACTGGGAAGCACATTCGGCTTGATGGCGGTGACGCAGCCAATGCTCTGCTGCCACGTGCTGGGCATGATTCTGGACGCTTTCGGACCCGACCACGTGCTGTGGGGTACGGACTCGGTCTGGTGGGGATCACCGCAATGGCAGATCGAAGCACTGCGGCGGCTCGAGATGCCGGCGCCATTGACCAAGCAGTTCGGCTATAAGCCGCTGACGCACGAAGTGAAAGCGCAAATCTTCGGACTGAATGCGGCGCGCATCTATCATGTGGATCCAAAGGCGAGGCGCAACGGGGTGCCGGCGGACTATATCGACCGGCTGAAGCAGCTTTACAAACAGGCCGGCGGCCCGATGCCGAGTAATATAATACGCAATATGGATGGGTGGCGGGATAAGAGGTGGGGGTTGATCGGGAGAGCAACGCTCTATAGAACGGGCGTTTTTCGTCCGAGTGAATGGCGCTGCGCGGAACTGAGGGGGGTTCCGAAACGCTTGGCGACTGGGCAGAACCTATTTACCGGAATGATGTCAAGTTTGGGCTCATCAGGAGCCACTTTTCAACGCTGGGTTGGCGCTCCGCACTCACGCTGCAGCAGTAGAGAGGAACGCGTAGCGGTGCGGTGTGTGTGGGCCGCCAAAGAATACTAATGAAGAGTGGGTGCTGGAGCGCGGTTCCGAAGACCCGCTTCACCAGTTCGACGTAACGCGGATCGACACACGCAGCGGGTCCATCCAGGGCTCGCTCTGCAGCCACACCAAGCAATCGCACTGCTGTTTCTTGCGATCTCGAAATCGCAGACATACCGCCGCTTGGCCATCTCCTCGACCTGGTCTACTATACTAGCCTTTCCGCTTCCACACGGTTGCCGGATGCTGCCTGCACCTGCGCCAATGCGAGCCAGACTGTGGGGTTCGGATCGATCTGATAGGCTTTTTGGATAGCAGCAAGGGCTTCCGGAAACCGGCGCTGTTCCGCAAACGCCAATGCCACAACCATATGCGCTGCAGATGGGCTGCAGCGAAATTCGGTTCGCGTTCCAGTGCCTTTCGGCATTCTGGTCTTGCAATCCTTAGGTGGCATCGCTCGGCGACACGGTCTCGACATGGGTGTCGAGAAGTAAGCCAAGCCCGGATACAACGCGGGCGAGGGCCCGCGCCACGACGACAGGCAAAATCCCGGATAAAACGCGGGTTCCGGGAAAGGCGCGGATTCCGAGAGGATCACGGATCTTCGACTTCGACTACGATGCCTGTCCCACAAAAAGGAACACTTGCTGCGCGCGCGGTTCAGAAGAGCAGCAGGCCAGGGCCTGCGCTACAACATAGGCGATGGAGGTAAATTCTCGCGTCAAAAAAGAGCCCCGGTGTAGCCCGCCGCGAGGCGCGCGCTCCGAGGCTCGGGAAGAAAGTTGAGCGAACTTCAGCAGGGCCGAAGGGGAGTGCTTATTCGTCCTTGCGGAAGAAGTAGTAGTCGGCCGTGTACGGCACGAGCCTTTGGTTACCCACATTAGTGGCGTACCCGCAACCGTCGGCGTCGTCGGGGGCAGATCCTCCGTTGGTGTTTAAGCGTTGGACGAAGGTGGTTTTAAACATGATTTTGCCGCCTGCTGGCCCCTGTTGCGTACCAATTGACTGCAACAAGAGGCAGGCAATTGAGCCGGCATTCGGACAACTCGGGTCGGAGCCGGCGGCGATCGAATTCGAATGCAGGACCTGTGCCCACACCTTGCTGCTATCGAAGGAACTCTGCCACGTCGCGCTGCCGAAGGGTAGCGGGTTTAGGGCAGCGTCGTTGGGGTTTACATCGGGGCTGAGGAAGTGGGTGATGATCTGGAAGTCCTGCCCGAAGAAACTCTGAAAAAGGGTGGCTTCGGGGCGAGCGTTCTTGACGGTCCAGGAAGCGCCTGTGCCTTTGGGCAGGCAAACATAGCCTTGAGTACCCACCGCGTGGCCCAACAAGAATGCAGAGTTTCCCGCCGGTGGCGTAATGACAGCAGGAGTGGTTGGGGGCGTGATTCTCTGCGCCGCCGCGTTGGTGACCGTGCCGAATGCACATCCGAGCACGAGAGCGGCTACGAACAGCCTCCGACCTCGCGCAGTCTTTTCCATTTTCTGATCAAGGTTGTAGCTCATTGATTTGTTCTCCATTTCTCTGTGTTATTTCAAGTGTTACGAACGGTTGAGATTGTTGAGACCGTCGGATTCGGAACCCGCATAGAAAAGGGCACGCGGGGCGTTTCCCGAGTCTCATCCGTCCTACCTATACACGCGAGATTGGAAGGGATCGAGGAGCAGCCGAAGAAGAAGTTAACGATTGTTTCGCAGCTCGAGACGGCGGGCAAAACTGCCTGCGCCGTAATCTACAGTTACACTTTGCGGAGCCGCAGGGCGTTGGCGATCACAGACACCGAACTGAAGGTCATGGCCGCGCTGGCGATCATGGGGCTGAGCAAGACGCCGAAGAAGGGGTACAAGACTCCCGCAGCCAGCGGTATGCCGATGGTGTTATAGATGAACGCGAAGAAAAGATTCTGGCGGATGTTGCGCATGGTGGCGCGGCTCAGTTTGCGGGCGCGCACGATGCCGCCGAGGTCTCCGAGGACTAACGTGACGCCAGCGCTTTCCATGGCGATATCGGTGCCGGTGCCCATGGCGATGCCCACGTGGGCCTGCGCGAGCGCGGGAGCATCATTGATACCGTCACCGGCCATGGCCACGATGCGACCCTCCGACTGAAGGCGCTTTACCACCTCGACTTTTTGTCCGGGCAAGACCTCGGCCTCAATCTCGTCGATTCCCAATTTGCGCGCTACGGTTTCCGAGGTCGTGCGGTTGTCGCCGGTGAGCATGACAACTCGAACACCGTCGCGATGGAAAAACTCAATCGCAGGCGCACTCGAGGGCTTAATGGGATCGGCGATGCCGAGAATGCCGGCCCGGCCATCGATCGCCATAAAAATGACCGTCTGGCCCTCGGCGCGCAAACGCTCTGCGTGCTGTTCGAGATCGCCCGGGACAATCCGTATTTCTTCAAGCAATGCGGGGCTTCCGACGGCCACGGCGCGGCCTTCGACGGTCCCAGTAACGCCCTTGCCGGTGTGCGATTGAAACCGCTCGGCTGGCGGAATCATGACGCGGCGTTCCTCAGCGGCCGCAATCACAGCCAACGCCAAAGGATGTTCGCTCGCGCGCTCAATGCTCGCGGCAAAGCGAACAAGATCCTGTTCGCTCACGCCCGGCGCTGGAATCGCGGAAACCAGCCGAGGCTTACCTTCTGTGAGCGTGCCGGTCTTGTCCAGAACCAGCGTGTCAACCTTTTCGAGCAACTCGAGGGCTTCAGCGTTACGAATGAGAACTCCGGTGGTCGCGCCTCGGCCGGTCCCCACCATCACCGACATCGGCGTCGCCAATCCCAAGGCGCAGGGGCAGGCAATGATCAAGACCGCCACTGCATTCACCAGCGCGAAGGCCATGCGAGGCTCGGGGCCCAGCATTGCCCAGAGCACGAAAGTTACAAGGGCAATCAGGATCACGATGGGCACGAAGTAAGCGGAAACCGCGTCCGCCAGGCGCTGTATGGGCGCGCGGCTCCTCTGGGCGTCGCTCACCATGCGCACAATTTGCGCCAGCAGAGTATCACTGCCCACGCGCTCGGCGCGTATTACGAAACTACCGGCGCTGTTCACGGTTCCGCCTGTAACTTTGGTGCCGGGCGCTTTCTCGACCGGGATAGCTTCGCCGGTCAGCATGGATTCATCCACGATGCCGGATCCTTCGAGGACCGTGCCATCGACCGGCACTTTCTCGCCGGGACGCACGCGCAAACGATCGCCAGGGTGGACTTGCGCGAGCGGGATATCTGCTTCACTTCCGTCATCCCGAACCATGCGGGCGGTGTTCGGCGCCAGACCAAGAAGCTCGCGGATGGCATTCGAAGTACGACTGCGCGCGCGCAACTCGAGAACCTGCCCCAGGAGCACCAGCGTAGTAATGACGGCGGCCGGCTCAAAGTAGACCGCGATTGTTCCAGCGTGCCCGCGGAATGACGCCGGGAAAATTCCGGGGACCAGGGTGGCGACCACGCTGTAGACGTACGCCGTGCCTGTCCCCAGCGCGATCAGCGTGAACATGTTGGGGCTTCGATGCACAACAGATGCCCAGGCGCGTTCGAAAAACGGCCAGCCGCACCACAGAACCGCAGGCGTGGCCAGAATGAATTGAATCCACACCCAGATGTCCCGCGAGAAAAAGTGTGCCAGCGGCGCTCCCGCGATCATCTCGAGCATCGCGCCGGCGAGAATGGGAGTAGTCAGGACCACGCTCACCCAGAAGCGGCGCTCCATGTCGATCAGCTCAGGGTTCTTCTGGAACTCGGCGCTCACCATGACGGGCTCGAGGGCCATGCCGCAGATGGGGCACGCTCCCGGGCCGTTCTGCACCACTTCGGGATGCATGGGGCAGGTGTATTTGAGGCCTTCGGCGGAGGTCACCTCGGCCGTCTGGGTCGGGCGCGCAGGGTCGAGCCCCGAATATTTTTCCGGAGCGGAACGGAATTTTTCCAAACAACTTGGGCTGCAGAAGTACCAGGTAGCGCCTGCGAACTCAAGTGAGCCCGTGGCACGCGCCGGATCGACAGTCATGCCGCACACCGGATCCCGAGCCTCTACGTGATTCAGCGCGGAGATTCCTGCGGGGCGAGGTGCATGCGAGTGATCCTGCATCTCTCTATTCTGATCTTATCGCGCTGATGTTATCTGCAGGCGAATTTGGCCAGAAAAAGCACCGCTCGCTGACGGTCGCGGTTCGGTCAGACCGGCGCAGCACTCAGAAAACTGGCGCTCGACGTATTCGAAGTGCCTTGGGAATTCTTAAGTTGCACGGAAACGCTGCCGATGGAATCCGTGCTGCCTTGTATCGTGAATGGCAGCAAAAGGGAAAACTGGCTCCCGAATTGAGCGGAGGCCGTAGTCTTGAACCACTGGGATGCGGCATCGGTCAGATTGACGGTCAGGTTAGTGGTTTGCACGGTGCCCAGCGCGGAGTTGTTGAAATGCACGTCGGCCTCGGTCACGTCGCGATCAGTGGAGAAGCCGGTGATCTGCACCTGAAATCCGGAAGCAGTCTTGCCCAGGGCGATGGATCGAATCAGAGGCGCGCTGCGCGCGATGCGGATGGCTCGCGTCAACGTAACAGGCGTTGGCCCGACATCGCTGTTCGAGGAAGCTCCTGATCCACTCACCGTGACTTCCAGCGTGATGACGCCTGCGATGGTGTCGGTCTGGAGCGACATCTGCGACGTGGTGAATACGGCGTGGGTAGTATTGGCGGGATGGTGAATTCCGCGCGGCGCCCGGCATTTGTGAACTGGATCGCCTGGTCATCCATTGGCACAACAGCATCCGGTTCGAAGGCGGCGGTAATTTCGCCAGAAAGTGTCGTGGGATACGGCGCCGACAAGTGGGGGTCGATGGCGACCTGTTGCGCGGGTGCGCCATTATCCGAAACACCATCGAGCACAACGTTTGGGATTGCAGAGACGCAACCTGCAGCGTGAAGTCTTTCTGCGTGCGGATCGCCGAGGCATCAGTGATCTGGATAGTAAAAGAGTATTTCCCGATGGAGTTTGGAGTGCCGGAGAGAGTGCCCGAGCCGGCATTAAGCGTGATGCCTGGCGGCAACAGGCCGTTGATGACTACCCAGCTATAGGGCGGTTGACCTCCTGTTGCGGTCAAGCTTTGGGAGTACGTGCTAGTCAGGCTGCCGGACGGAAGTTGGGAGTTGGTTGTAATGGCCAAACCGCTGGTGACTGTCAGACTGAATGTTTGCGTTCCTGAATGTGACGCAGCATCGGCCACCTGCACACTTAAAGTAAATTTCCTGCGCCTTAAGAGAGTGCTGGCCGATATCCCGACCGGCGAACCGTGATGCTCAGATTCTTGTAGGTGCCGCCGGAACGGGAGTCAATCACTTGAATGGTGAACGGAAACGTCCCAGTTGCAGTGGGGATGCCGCTGATGATGCCGCTCGATGGAGCCAACAGCAGCCCCGCCGGAGTGAACCACCGGCAGGAACCACGTAAAGGGCGGCGTGCCTCCGTTCACTGCAAGGCCGACCGAATACGTGATTCCAGCCGTGGCGTCCGGAAGCGTGTCCGGACTCACGGTCAACGGCGCCGCCAGGATCGTAATGCCGAACGCTTTAGTGGCATTCGCGGAACTTCCGCCGCTCACGCGTAGGCTGAATTGGAAAGTTCCGCAGCCAATGGGAGTGCCGCCGACTGTGCCGGTCGAGGGATTAAGAGAAAGTCCGGACGACAGCGAGCCTGAAGCAACAGACCATAAATATGGCGGAGTGCCGCCTGTGGCCGTCAATGTCTGCGAATATACTGCGCCCGTCGAACCGGGCGGCAAAGCCGACGGCGATGCGATCTGAAGTGGCGGTTTAATTGTGAGGGCGAATACCCGTGAAACATTGGAGCTCGACAGAGTAGGGAACAGACATGGTGCCCCGAGTCAGAACTGCATTAGTGGAAATGCTCAGCGGAGCGGCGGCGGCTGCTTCGATCCCGAACAATAGCGCGAGGAGCACCGCGACGCTGAAACGCCGCGTCATTTTGGCCCGCTCCATTTGGTCGGCGCAATCAGGTGAAGCGCGGGAACAAAAAATACGCCGCCGTTATATGCGTCTCCGTCGAACACCCATAATGGCCCATGCGTCAGCTCGTTCAGCCGAAAGAGCGCGCTCCCGCTGAGCGTGTCGAGCAAGGTGAGCGAAGCGGGGCAGGAAAAGCCTTCGTGATGCCTGTCTTCGGCTCGAATGCGACGATGCCGGCTGGTTTTGAATTCAGAACGAAGACGCTCAGGCCGTCGCGCGATGCTCGAACAGCCACTGGCGCGGCAACTCCCGAACTCTGGTCCCTCAGCACTAACGCTGCTGCCACACTCGAAATCTTAGAGATGGAAAAAACTTTGTTGTCGCCGGCATCGGTAACGAGGGCGCCATCTGTCTGGTTGATAAAGGCAACGCTGGATGTACGGTTCGCGTGAAAAACCGCGCGCGCACTTCCCCCGGCTTCGAGAAGAAACACCGAACTTGTGGCGGCAGCGAGCGCGTGGCCGCCATCGTCACTCACTGCGAAGGCGGAGAACTCGGAGTTCAATGCGTCGACGCTCAGTTCGGGCAGAAGCGGCGGCGACGCGGGCAAGCCGGAAATCACTTGAACCGTGTTGGGATATTGCCGGTAGAGCAGCGCCGCCGCGGTCCCTTCGGGGCTGAGCACGATGCGCTCGATTTTGCGTGTACCGGTCTCGAGCACTCGCATGGATCGCAGATCGCGCAGCCGTTGGATCAGAACAAGATTGTTGTGATCGCGATCCACGGCCAATGCATAATCGGCTCGCGATGAAACTGCCGCGGTCGAGATGGCGATATTGAGTTGTAGCGAGTCGCCGAGAGTCGCGGCGCCCGGAACGCCTTGCAGCGAGCGAATGGTGCGGCTATACGCATCGAACAGGAAGCCCGAGACTACACCACCTATCGTTTCGGCGCCGCTGACGCTGCGCTTGCTCAGCTGAAACGCCACAAGCGAGAGAATAATCAGGACACAAACTCGGAAATAGCTCGCCATGCCTGTCCCCCCGCGCGTTCTAATGCGGTGGTTGGAACACCGGCGATCCCGGAGTGATCACGGCGCCCGCGGACGAGCCGGATGGAATAGTGCTGGCCGGGCTTGAAACGTTGCCACGTGCCGCAAACGCCACCCCGCGTCGCCCCCCGATCAACACCAACCACAGAAGTTTCTTAGACGAGCCGTGGCTCACGGAGGCAACAGGCTCCGCATTTGTCTGAGTGATTGAAGTTCGCGCGTTGTGATTGAAGTTCGCGCGTTGTGATTGAAGTTCACGCGTTTGCGGCCCCGATAAGATGCCGATACCAAAATTTGATATTGCCCGATGATCTTGTTCGGCCGCAATCCCCGTCCCACCGCCTGACCCTTCTCGTCGGTTGTCATACTCAGAATTTTGTTGTGATCGCCAAAAACGCCGCCCGGCCCCTCATGTTGAAGCATGGCCGTCACGACCGCGCCCGCGGCAGGCGCATCATTTTCATTCGTGACCTCCACCACCGGTTCTTGGCGCACCGCAGACTGATGTTGTTGATGGCTCCCTGGCCGCCAAGCACCAGGATTTTCAATTGCGCATCAGTCAACTGTGCACTCAGAAGTATCGAA
>QHXW01000424.1 GCA_003223115.1 Acidobacteriota bacterium | reverse complement strand
TCAAAAATGTTTCAGCGTTGCGATTGGGTCTCCAACACACCCGCTTCCGCTCGGCCTTCGACGATCCCCCAATCATTGAGCAGATGCCAAAAATTCAAGCATAGCAAGCCACATTTCCACAGCCCCGCGGCGCCTGCTTTGAACGGGCAAGCGGACAGCAAAGCGGCCGAAGCAAGTGTCCGACAACTGATCGCCAACGGCAAATCCAAGGTCGCGCTCGACGGCGCCAAGGGAATTCACAAGGCGCAGGGTACGGCCGCCTCCGAAGCGCTGCTGGTGGATGCGTACGCGGCGCGCATCCGGTCGCTGCTCGGGCAAGGCCTCGCCGTCGAGGCAAAGGCTCTGATCGACCTGGTACGCGATCGGTACCCGTCGGCCAGGGAGCGTCTCGAAGAACTCACGGCCTCGGCGGTGGCGCGCGCCGGCACCCTGGACGAACTGGTGGGGCCGCTAAACGATCCGGCCATTAGCCACGAGCGCCGTGCCGCCATTGAACATGCCATTCAGCGAGACGTCCGCGACCTGGCGGCGCTCGCCGAGTGCGCGGCCCTGGCTCCGGAAGACTCGCTGCGTAAGGCTGCGTGCGCGCTTGAGCGAGCGTTCCTTGCGGTGACGACCGGGCCTGTGGCCGACGTCTGCTGAGCCTGCCGAAGGTGTCGCATCGCAGCCCGCTGGCGCCCTGGAAACTGTTGGTGCGGGCCATCGCGCATTTCTATCGCGGCGACGACGAATCCTGTCGGCAATCAATCGGCGCGATTCAACCCGAGTCGGCGCCCGCACGGCTCGTTCCGGCGATCCGGGCCATGCTGGGCGGCAAGGCCGGCGCACCGCTGACCGCCGTGGCTGCGGCCTTGGTATCGCGCGCAGGCGGGAATCCGGCAGCGTTGCGGAGGGCTCTCGAGGCGCTGGACCATTCCTTCGCGTCGGAAAACGACGACCGCATTCTCCGGGCTATTCGGGTGGCTCTGCAAGAGTGCCGCCAAAACTCGCCCGGCCTGGTCGAGCGCCTCAAACAACACATCTTGGTTCGCAGCATGATGGGCGGCCTGGAGAAGAATGACGTCACGTCGGCCATGGGCGGGGCACGCCTATTACTACAGACTCTTGGCACGGGGGATGGAGGAGACTGGGGACCCGGAAGATCTCGCGGTGGCCTGCGGCGTGTGGGATGACTTCCGGAAACACGCCGTGCGGGAAGGCTGGTTCGCGCCGAACGGCGCGGAAGCGGCCACGCTCTACCTTCACATGGCCAGTGTGTTGCGAAAGATCCCCGGCAAACTGCTGCGGGAGATACAGCGATCCGCTCGCCCGCAGAAGAAGGGGGCTTACGAGGACCTACATTTCCTGTTTCCCGAACGGCTTTACGAACGCAAGGTCGCGCTCGACGGCGCCAAGGGAATTCACAAGGCGCAGGGTACGGCCGCCTCCGAAGCGCTGCTGGTGGATGCGTACGCGGCGCGCATCCGGTCGCTGCTCGGGCAAGGCCTCGCCGTCGAGGCAAAGGCTCTGATCGACCTGGTACGCGATCGGTACCCGTCGGCCAGGGAGCGTCTCGAAGAACTCACGGCCTCGGCGGTGGCGCGCGCCGGCACCCTGGACGAACTGGTGGGGCCGCTAAACGATCCGGCCATTAGCCACGAGCGCCGTGCCGCCATTGAACATGCCATTCAGCGAGACGTCCGCGACCTGGCGGCGCTCGCCGAGTGCGCGGCCCTGGCTCCGGAAGACTCGATGCGTAAGGCTGCGTGCGCGCTTGAGCGAGCGTTCCTTGCGGTGACGACCGGGCCTGTGGCCGACGTCTGCTGAGCCTGCCGAAGGTGTCGCATCGCAGCCCGCTGGCGCCCTGGAAACTGTTGGTGCGGGCCATCGCGCATTTCTATCGCGGCGACGACGAATCCTGTCGGCAATCAATCGGCGCGATTCAACCCGAGTCGGCGCCCGCACGGCTCGTTCCGGCGATCCGGGCCATGCTGGGCGGCAAGGCCGGCGCACCGCTGACCGCCGTGGCTGCGGCCTTGGTATCGCGCGCAGGCGGGAATCCGGCAGCGTTGCGGAGGGCTCTCGAGGCGCTGGACCATTCCTTCGCGTCGGAAAACGACGACCGCATTCTCCGGGCTATTCGGGTGGCTCTGCAAGAGTGCCGCCAAAACTCGCCCGGCCTGGTCGAGCGCCTCAAACAACACATCTTGGTTCGCAGCATGATGGGCGGCCTGGAGAAGAATGACGTCACGTCGGCCATGGGCGGGGCACGCCTATTACTACAGACTCTTGGCACGGGGGATGGAGGAGACTGGGGACCCGGAAGATCTCGCGGTGGCCTGCGGCGTGTGGGATGACTTCCGGAAACACGCCGTGCGGGAAGGCTGGTTCGCGCCGAACGGCGCGGAAGCGGCCACGCTCTACCTTCACATGGCCAGTGTGTTGCGAAAGATCCCCGGCAAACTGCTGCGGGAGATACAGCGATCCGCTCGCCCGCAGAAGAAGGGGGCTTACGAGGACCTACATTTCCTGTTTCCCGAACGGCTTTACGAACGCGCCTGCGCGCTCGACCCCCATTCCGAAGCGTTCTCGCAATGGATGGAGTGGGCGACGTGGCAATCGGCATGGCAGGGCAGGCATGTGGCCGAAGCCTGGCACAAAATTTGCCCACGGGATATGGAGCCAATCCTCTACCTGATGGAGGCCACTGAAAAGAGCGGCTCATTCCACACAGCCCTGATCTACCTTGGAAAGGCAGAGCAGATCGACAGCATTCATCCGGGCGTGCGAAAAGCGCGCTGGCGCTTGCTGGGGCGCAGCGCCATGGGACACATCCAGAAGAAGAAGCTCAATCTGGCCGATGAAAAGCTGGCCGCGATGGCCGCGCTCCCGCAAGCGCAGCAAGGAGATCGGCGGGCCTTGCTGGCGGCGGTGCGGTACTTAGCAAGCGCGGTTCGCGGCGACGTTGCAGAGGCGGCGGAATGTCGCACCGAGATCGAGCGGCTGCTCGAAAGCCGATGTGCGGCGGCTATTCTCATTGCGACCGTGGCAGCGGCGTCGAAGCGCAGTGCTCTCGACAAACCGGGGCCGGTAGAGAAGCTCGGCGCGGCAGATCGGGCGGCTCTCCCCGCGGCCATCGCGAGGACGGGTGGGTTGGTTGAAGAGATGCAGCTCAAGCTGCAAATTCCGTGGGGTTGGATGGTTGAGGCGGCGAAACAATTCCCCCGAAGCCGCGAATCACTCGACACGGGCCAGCTTGGCACGCTGTCCGAGGCGGCTCTGTTCGCCGGACATCCCGAGCTCGCCTACAGCGCTTCAGCGGCGGGACTTGAACGTGGCGGTCCCACCGAAGGCCGATTCCTGTTACTACGGGCGCGGTCGCTGCCAGAGTGGCAGGGTGAGCGCCGCGCCGCTTGCGCCGCTGCCGCCGCCGAGTTTGCGCGCCGGGAACGCGACGTCGAACTTCTGCGGGAAGCCGTGGGGTGGCTGGGTGGGTTGGGTTTTGAGGGTTTCTCCATCACCGCCGATGAGGGGGACGAGGTACTCCAAAAGGAGAAGGCAGCGCCGGCGTTCCCCACAGGCACGCGCGAAGGCCCGGACTATCGCGACGTTCTTACGAACAAGCTGTGCCAGTGTCCCGACTGCCGCCGCGCGCGGGGGGAGGCCCTCGAACCGGACGAGCCTTGTTTCGACGATGAGGATTTTCCCGAGGCGCTGGAGATTCCACCTGACATGCCACCGGAGATCGCGGCCATGTTGATCGAGGAGACGAGGCAGGCAGTCCGAAACGGGGAGTCTCTCGACGAGTTCCTGGCACGCGTGACGGGCGGACCACCCGGCGGGAAACGAAAGGAAGGCAGGCGGAAGTAATGGATCCGCGAGAAGTCGCCAGCGGCGGAAGTGGCCACGCGGCCAAGTCTCCACAGCTGGGCATTCACCAGCATGCCACCAGCGAGGAGATTCGGTCGGCTTATCTGCAGAAAGTGAAGGAGCATCCGCCGGATCGGACACCGGAGCAGTTCGAAAAGATTCGAGACGCCTATGAGACGCTGCGCGACCCCCGCCGGCGTGTGCGCCACATGCTGCTGGCCGCCGATCCCGGTGCGGTGTTGGCTCCGCTCGCCGACGGCCAGGCGCCGCAGCGCCGGTTCGTCGGGCCTCAGCCTTGGGTGGAGGTGTTGAGAAAAAAGTGATCGCTGGGGTCAGCCGGGAGAAGATTCTGCGGCGGTTCGAGCAGTGGCTGGATGGCGCGTTTGCAGACGAGGAGCCACCGCGCGGCATCGAGGCAGAAATTCTCTCGGCCATTGCGGCGGACGGTGGGGAAGAGACCGGCGTGCTCGACCGGCGCTGCGATTTCTACGCACTGTGGGCCGGCATGACGGCGCTGACGCAGGAAGTCAAGCTGCAGGGCAGGGCCTTCAAAGAACTGAACGATACGCTTGGTTCCCAGCCGAGCCGGATCGCCGAGGAGATGCGTGGCGCCTGCCGCGAACGCGATCGCGAGCTGCAACGCGAAACTGAGCGCCGTTGCCGCAAGGAGATCCTCGGCACTCTGATCGATTTGCACGACAGTCTGAGACGCGGACTCGAATCGGCGAGGGTGGGCGCCGCGGAGATATCGAGGGTCGCTCCGCGAAACTGGCTGGAGCGCCTGGTTTCAGGGCTGGGCATTTCGAAGATGGGCGCTTCGAAGGCGAGGCAGGATGCGGTGGCCGGCACGCTCGATGCGCTGACGAAAGGGTACGAACTGGGACTCGAGCGCCTGGATCAGACGCTCGGGGATTTCAATGTGCGCGAGATTCGCTGCGAAGGCCAGCCTTTCGATCCCCGGCGGATGAACGCGATCGACCGGGAGGAATCGACCGCGGTTCCCAACGGCACCGTACTCGAAGTCTACTGAAGCGGCTACGAATGGAATGGAGAAGTGTTCCGCCCCGCGCAGGTGAAGGTGTCCGGCGCTCGGGCGGCAGGACAAGAAAATGAGTGATCTAATTGCCGGTATCGATTTAGGAACCACGAATTCGGAAATTGCGGTATTCGTCGATGGGCAGGTGCGGGTGATTGGGCCCGGGGACACGCGCATGCTGCCGTCCTGCGTCGGATTCTCGACGTCGGGAGAACTGCTGGTGGGCGAGGCGGCGCGCAACCAGCAGGCGCTCTATCCGGAGCGCACCGTGCGCAGCATCAAGCGCAAGATGGGCGGACAGGAGACCGTAACTCTGCATGGCAAGGAATTCACACCGCAGGAAGTTTCGGCTCTGATTCTGCGCGAACTGGCCGAATGGGCACATGGCTCGCTCGGCAAGCGTCCGCAGAAGGCCGTGATTACGGTGCCCGCTTACTTTTCCGACGCG
>QHXW01000423.1 GCA_003223115.1 Acidobacteriota bacterium | reverse complement strand
GATTCCGATTGCAGGCATCCAGGAAGTAGAAAGTACTTTCAGCCGAGAGAATCGCGGTCGAGACGATCCACGGTTGTATCTGAGAACGGGCGGTTGGAGCCGCGGGGTTTTCGATCCTGCGCTCTGAAGGGCCAACCGGTGTTCCCTCGATCGTGGGAAGCCAGATTGTGGAGGCTTGAAGGTCAGCGGGGAGCTTGGCCTGGTCCACGACCTGCGAGATCGCGCGGGTGATCCGAACAGGCCCGGCGCAAAAGGGCAGACGGCGCGGAGAGGACTTGCGCGGATCGACTTCTCCCCAGACAAGAAACTTGCCGTTCCGGAAAGCGGAATGAAGTTTCAGGATATCGAACACAGACGCGCTCACGTTTGTCGGCAAGGCCATGAACCGGTAAGGACCGATTCTAACCGACTCTACTTCACAGCGCTATCGATTCGCGCGCAAGCACATAGCCACGCATTGGAGGCGATGGCGATGCTGGAATGACTCGAGCGGTAAGGCCGCAGATCGGAGGGGCCGGGGCCGCAATGTTTTAGTTTGTCTCATCCTTGCACACATAGCGAGGACAAGTATTGCATTGGAGGCAATGGCGATGCTGCAATGACTGGAGCGGTAAGGCCGCAGATCGAAGGGGCCGGGGCCGCGATGTTTCAGTTTGTCTGATCCTTGCACACATAGCGAGGACAAGTGTTTGTCCGAATAATGCCAACATCTTTCGGACAGATTGAACCGCTGTCCACGACAGCGAAAGGTCCAAGAACTCGATCTTTTTGACATTCCGTCAGTTGTAGAGCCGTTCGCCCCTCGGTTAACTGCTAATGTGGCCCCATGAAGCAAGTCTTCGACGCGTTTCGACTTCTGCTGATTTCGGTCGCAGGCTGGTTGGGCCAGCAACAACGCGACGTCATTGACTACCTCCAGGAAGAGAATCGGGTTCTGCGGGACCAACTCGGAAACAAGCGGCTTCGTGTCAGCGACGACAGCGCCTGCGATTGGCAGCCAAAGCCAAGAAACTCGGCCGGCGCATCCTGCGTGAAGTGGCCACGATCGTCACACCCGATACGCTTCTGGCTTGGCACCGGAAGCTGATTGCCAGCAAACACGATGGCAGCAAACGCCGCGGCCCCGGACGACCTCGGACCCGAGAGAGGATCCAGGATCTGGTGGTGCGCAGGGCCACGGAGAACCGGGATTGGGGCTATCGGAGGATACAAGGTGCCCGGCCAATCTGGGCCATGAGGTGGCACGCGGAACCATCGCGAACATTCTCAAGGCACCCGGTCTGGAGCCGGCCCCGGAGCGCAACCGGAAAACTAACTGGAGAGAGTTCCTGCGTAGACAGTGGGAGGTGCTGGTTGCGGCGGACTTCTTCACCATTGAAGTATGGACGCGGCGGGGGTTGACGCGGTCTGTGGTGCTGTTTCTGATCGACCTAACCACGCGACGCGTGGAGATCGCCGGAATAGCGACTCAGGCGAATGGATTGTGGATGGCACAGGTGGCTCGCAATCTCAGCGACGACGTAGACGGGTTCTTGCTGGGGAAGCGATACATGATCCACGATCGGGATCCACTGTTCACAGCGGAGTTTTTGGGGACTCTGGCGGCTACAGGGGTAAAGAGTGTGACACTGCCGCGTTCGCCGAATCTGACCGCTCACGCAGAACGGTTTGTCCGGACCATCAAGGAATCCTGTTTGGATCGACTGATCTTATTCGGGGAAGGCTCTCTGCGTAAGGCCATTCATGAATTCGTTGCGCATTATCACCTGGAACGGAACCACCAGGGATGGGGGAACCGGTTGATCGTTCCGCGCGAACCCCAGGTTGAAACGAGCGGGGCCATCCGGCGCCGACAGCGGCTGGGCGGGATGCTGAATTATTAGGCGCTGGATGCGATCAACCGATCAGCGGTTCATAGGGCCGCCCAGCCATTTCTGGACTGGTTGCGTCAGGCGGACCCAACCAATGCCGAGTTTGAGCCTGGAGGATCTGAGACGAGCCAACGATCTACTTGACTTGCTTCCGGAGTACGCTACCGAAGGAGAGGGGCGCGCGGATCTGAAAGAGTTCTACACCGAGATCTGAACAACTTGATGGCTGGCACTGTGTTCCTTCAGCGGCGGTCGATCGGGACTTCGACACCTTCATCCGCGGTTTGAGTACCGCTTCCATTCCGTGATAATCGATCTCTGCGATGATCCGGTGATACTCGACTAACTCTGAACTCTGCTTATGCATCCCTACGGGCTGAGAGTCGGACCCGATCGAATTCTTGGACGCTATGACAGGCGAATGCGTATCCGTGCTCTTTTCTGCAGAGCCGCGCCGAGCACTTGTGGTAGGCCTGCGTAAAAGGCTCGCTCTCACAGCCCGGCCGGATCTAAGGAACTCCGCGCAGAAGGCTCGCAGCATCAAATCCCACGAAGCCGGTTGGAGGAAGTTTGGAAGTCCGACGTGTCGCGGAGAGGATACATCCTGTGAAACGCCGGTCACGGAAATAGGTACTGGAAAAGGCAGCTTCGGCTGCGCGACTGAACCGGGAAATCAAACCCACAACCTTTGTATATGGCCAGGACATGAGTTTATAAGCTCGGGCGGGCACGAACGAGCTCAATTCGTTGCAACCTTCAAACCCGTGCTTCCAGCCCTGCAAGACCTTGAGCGAAGGGACAGGCGAGCGAACAGAGGATGCGTAGCAGCGCGGAGGCAGTTGGAATCCGCAGCCTTCGTCTGTTACATTACAACGACTGGAGGAGACTATATGCCCACATTTTGCGCTCGATGGCCCGACGGCAGCTTCTCGATCGTTGGCGCTGATGATGAAACCGACGCACTCATACAGCTTGATGAGCTCGGCGACGAGCCAGCCGCGTTATGGCCCATGGAGTCGTGCCTGCTGGACTTCGATCTGACTGACGAGGGTACGTTCCGGCTGAAGCAGTTTGGAGAGCAGACCGGACCCGAGATCCTGGAAAGAGGCTATCCAGTGCTCAGTAAGACACTGGAGAGCGAAGCATTCGCCGAACATGTAATTGAGGGTGGGGCCGATCCCCAGAAATATAGTTCAGCAGCAACCGAGATCCTTCGCAAGGCTGTGGAAGCCGAGCGTGATCGTCTGAAGGCTTTTCAGCGTACCTCGGCTACTACAGAACGCGGCAAAGAGCTTCAGCGTGAACTCGGTGGTTCGGGAGCCTACATTGACGCCATCGTCGAGCAGGTCGCTTCCAAACGCCTCCGGCGATGCGAGCCCGGGAAGAAGAGCAAGCCAAATTGAGCAACTTCGGAACTTCTACCGCGGCTCTGGCGATCGCACCAGCATTAATTGTTCCCCGTTGTTCGTCCGATCGCTAACCACTTTTTAGGACCGACCACGCCACACTTCCTCGTATCTGGCCCGCGAGCGGCACAAGTCCGGTTTGCGACTTTACATGCAACTGAAGCGATCCCCAGACCCGGCGTCGTTTACGCTGGAATCATCCGCGTGGACCGCCAGACAACGTGTATGGCCGTACCCGGCGAGATTCCTCAGCGGCGGTATCGTCGCTCCCCATTCGTCCGGACTAACGTCCCGAACGTGCTTCGAGAAGAGCCAGTGGTGGCCTTCGAGGTCCTCGGTCCCGTACTGTTGTTCGCCATAAGCGGTCTCGTTGAGTTCTTCCGCGATCTTGGCGCCTGCCGATTTCGCTCTGTCAAAGTAGGCATCAACATCGTCGACGAACACCGTCGGAGACTGTGTTCCGTGACCGACTCGTCTCGGGCTCGCCCAGCCTGGTCGCGCGCTTGTTCTGTTTCCACCAACGCGAATCGCATCGGCTGCTGTTTCCGCAGCCGTTTGCGCCAAAGGTAGAAGGATTGTTCGGTTTTCCGGCGAGTGGGCGCCCGTACGGTGAGTCAGACACCCCCCGCGGAGCGGGTGGCTTGATGAGTTGGGCCGCCTCAAAGATGGAATGAGAAGACTGGTCTCCTTAGGCGGCATGCAGTAAGCTGCTGCCTGTAGTGGAACACGCACTCCCGAGGGGTGCAATCAAGGAGACCAGCTATGAGCCAGGATATCAAGAAGTCGGCCGGGGAGACCCGCCGTTATGTAGGAATCGATCTGGGTGACAAAAAGAGCCGCGTCTGCATCTTGGACGAACGGGGAGAGATCGTATCGCAAGAATGGGTGGTGACCACGCCGGAGGCCTTTTTTAAACGCTTTCGCGGTGAGGCGAGAATGGACATCACGATGGAGGTGGGTACGCATTCGCGATGGGCCAGCGATCTATTGGGGAGGTGCGGTCACAAAGTGGTGGTGGCCGACCCAAGGCAGCTAGGGCTCATCACCCAAAACGATGCCAAGAGCGACAAGCGGGATGCGCGGACACTGGCGCAGTTGCTCCGGGCGGATCCGCGTTTGCTATCACCCGTCGAGCATCGAGCCGAAGAACTGCAGATGGATTTGACGGTGATCCGGATGCGGGATAACCTGATCGAAACCCGCACGCGATTGGTCACGAGCGTACGAGGAGTGGTGAAGGCAACTGGAGGGCGGCTGCCCAGCGGCGAGACGTCGAGCTTTCCGCATCAGGTAGCGGATCTGATTCCGGAGCCGTTGCGCCCGGCGGTGGCGCCCGTTTTGGAAGTCATCGATCGGTTGAACGAGGCGACCTACGAATACGATTGCCTGCTGGAACATTGGGCCCGGACGCGGTACGAGGAAAGCGGTCGCTTGACGCAAGTCAAAGGGGTGGGCACTCTGACCGCGCTGATGTTCCTGCTGACGGTGGGAGACAAAGAGCGGTTTTCCCGGACGCGCGATATCGGAGCGTTTTTGGGGCTACGGCCCCGTCTGGGTCAATCGGGCGATAACGAACCCCAGTTGAGGATCACCAAGGCGGGGGATGGCTTACTGCGGAAGACGCTGGTGGAATGTGCGCAATACATGGTCGGCCCCTTCGGTCAAGACAGCGACTTGAGGCGGTGGGGGCTGAAGATGATTGAAGCCGGCAACGGGAGTAAGCGTGCCCGCCAACGAGCGGTGGTGGGAGTGGCGCGGCGCCTGGCGGTGCTACTGATGAGCTTGTGGAAGAGCGGCGAGAGCTATGATCCACTGCGTCACAGCCGAGCCCGGGAGAGGAGTGCGGAGGTGGCGGCATGAAGAGCCAGGAGGTGAACTTCGCCGCCATCAAACAAGCAGTGACGCTGGAAGCGGTGTTGCGGCATTACCAGGTCGACGATCTGCAAGGCGGCCGCAACGGTCGGTATCGCGGGCGGTGTCCGATCCACCAGGGCGAGGGGCGCGATGCCTTTCACGTCGACGTGAGGCGGAAGATCTTTCACTGTTTCTCGTGCGGGGCAGGTGGGGATGTGTTGGACTTGGTCGCTCTGCTGAACCAGTGCACGCTGCGGGAAGCCGCCTTGCAACTGCAAGACTGGCTCCCGGGTGCGGCGACGCGGACAGAGGGGCCCGCGAGGCAACGGGTTACAAAAGAAAATATCTGTGACAATCCACCGTTGCGGTTCACGCTTCGAGGCGTGGATGGCGCGGACGCGTACCTGGCGGCTCGGGAGATTCAGGAAGGCACGGCGGCCCGGTTTGGCGTTGGTTTCTACCGAGGTCCCGGGATCATGAGCGGACGGGTAGTGATTCCGATTCACGACGAGTGTGGGCGGTTGGTGGCCTATGCGGGTCGCGCAGTGGATGGCCGAGAGCCGCGCTATCGTTTTCCGGCGGGCTTTGGGAAATCGCAAGTGCTGTTCAATTTTCATCGGGCGGCAGCGACGCGGAGTGAGACAGTATGGGTAGTGGAAGGTTTTTTTGATTGTCTGCGTGTCGGCCAGGCGGGGCTGGAGAGCGTGGTAGCGCTGATGGGAACGGAGCTATACCAGCGTCCGGCGCAACTGCTGCGCGATCGGTTTCGTGGTGTGGTGCTGATGCTGGATGGAGATGCAGCGGGCCGGCTGGGGAGTGACCGCGTGGCGGCCCGTCTGAGAGATCTGTGTGAGGTGCGCGTGATCGGGTTGCCGCAAGGCGCCCAGCCTGACCAATTGCCAGACTGGGTGTTGCGGGATCTGATCGGGGGCGCGCACTCGGTTGGCGCAGGGAGAGTGTTGCGAGGGATGAAAGCAACGAAAGTGGCCTGAGGGTGTGCCCTGGTGGGAACGCTGCCAGAGCACTCTCGTCTTGCCGCCGCGTCCGGGCGACTGCGTACCGCCTTCGATCTGGTTTGTGGATAGCTCAAACCTATCCGCAGATTGAGACCGGCTCAAAGATGGCAGCGCCCGAACGACGGACTCCAACTGGAACCGCGCTGAAAATGACATAAGCGTGAGTACGAATGGAAGTGAGGCGGAAACAGACGAGCGGATCGGGCGGTGGGAGCGCTAAGGGCGGCCTCACGGCCGCGACTGACTTTTACGGTGGAAAGTATCGCGCAGCCCCATGGCGGTGCCGGGAACCGAAAGGTCCAGCACTGAAGAGTATTTTTTTGTTGACA
>QHXW01000068.1 GCA_003223115.1 Acidobacteriota bacterium | reverse complement strand
GATGTGGGCAATTGTACGCGAGCCAAGCCCGCGAGGCGCGTGCCACCATATTCCGGGCCTTGGACGGCGTTTGGGCTCTTGCCTGCTCCAGGTGACAGCCAGCAAGCGCTCGATGAAGGCGTTCGAACGAAACCATCCGGAACCTGAGACCCCAGCCCACAAGCCAGTGGACGGCGCGTGGCTGGTCAACGGTGGTCCGACACATCGCCGGGTCATCGCACCCTCGACCTGCAGGATTGCATGGCCCTTCTGCCACAGAATAGGTAAGGTAGGCTCGTAATCCTGCTGTTGTTGAGCAGGATGAGTCCAAGTGGGCTCCTGGAATGGGTGGTAATGCCGTGTCAAAAACTGCAGGCGAATTTTGACACGACCCATCCTTATGCCACAACGTGGCTAAGGTTGCTGGACGCACCCACTCGCTCCAATCGCAGTTAAGTCCGAAGCATGCTCAGCGGGCGATGCCTGGAGACGCCCTGCGTCGCCAGGGTCGTAATCCCGCGGAAAAACTCGCTTCTCCCCGCACTGGTGCATGTATGACCCGAACGCGATCTGCCCAGCGCGCCCTCCATGTGCAAGATGCCAAGTGCGAACACGGAACAAAACTGGGGATAAGAGCCAGTGCCAGGAGCCAACAACCAACACCAGGCTCGTCAAAGCCACGTTCTGGCGAATGTCACTTGCCGTCCTTGACATGTCCCCAAATGCGAATCGATCTCTACAAATGCCCATGCCCCGGGCCATGTAAAGAAAAAGCGCGATCAGTATGTATATATAATATTTAATACAGGGGCTCGCAAAGAGGAGTAACACCAAAGGGCAGCACGACGGAGAACTAAACCCCGCGAGTTTGATCTTGCTGAGCGGGTTTCTCGAGTGCACTACCTGGCTTCAACGGAGAAGGGGACGCCGCATTGATGCCGCTGCCTACGGCTACGAGCAGCTAAACCAGCTGGCAGCCGGTGTTTCGACTGGTTGTCGGATACTAAAACTACTCCTTTCGGCACGCCGTGGGTGGCTTGGCAGGTAGTTTGGATTGGTACTCGGTCAGGTGCGGGTCGGCAGGTGGCACGGCTCGGGTGAATCATCCGGGTGCGTAAAACTAAGCTTTGAGTTAACCGGACAGCGCATATTTCGAGTCGCCTCTGGGGAGCCAACCATTCCATTTACGGAAGGGCATTCGGCAAAGAAGCTGGCCCCGGATTGATGTCGAGGAATCCGCCAATGTTCCGGCTCATTCCGGCGGCCCGAACATCAAAAACCGTGGTACAGCAGACTAAGAACGCCGTCTGCTCGCTTCAAATCGCGTGCAGCCTGCGCGTCCCACGTTAGCCAAATATCTTCCTTCCACTGATTTGCATGCCCGTTTTCGACACCTGCCCCACGCGTCCGCACCCACCGGGGCCGGATTGTTATTCCCTTCGCATCTCAGCGCTTCTTGTTTATCGATTCACCGCTCACAAATCGGAACGTAGCGAGGCGAATCTGGGCCAGCTCGTAGACGCTATCGCCGGTTAGTTGTTCCGGTTTGGTGATCTTGGAATAAATCTGTAGAGCAACTTCTTCCAGCTCGAGTTGTTCAGCCATCCGCGCCAGGACGTACCACACTTCGTCGCCGATGTGCTCGTCATTCGACAAATATCGGAGAAGCATATCTCTCGATTGCTTCAATTTGCCGACGTCGGCCTGCACCGTGGACAATGTGTGGATTGAAGCCCGGTCGCGTTCTTGCGTTAAGCGCACTGCCGTTTCCGCTGCCTTTAGATCCGGCGGCATGACGCCGGGGGCATAGAGTGTCAGCCATGCCAGGTTGTTCCAGTCCGCTCCCAACGCGTGACTGCTGCTGCAAAGCTGGCGGAATACTTGAGCAGCTTCGGCAAATTTCTGCTGCGCCTGGTAAGCTCGCCCCCGGAGGCGGAGCGCATCGGCGTGGTGCGGCTCGTCCGGCCGCACCGAGTTCGTTAGTTTCAACGCCATGTCCGTCCGGCCGCCACCGATCATAGCTGCACCCAGGCTAGTGAACGCCGACGACGAAGATGGATGTACCTGATATAAACGCTGCCAAACCGGCAAGGACTCATCGAACCGGCCGCTCCTGCTCAGAGCCTCCGCAATCGCCAGATCGATCCAAGTTGTGTACGAGTCGCCGTACCCCCGATCGCGAACGTCGTTGAGAGCTTCTATTCCGTTCCGGCCGTCAGGACCGAGCGCGACCAAGCTGGCCGCCGCGGCAATTATGCGATCCCGATCCGGCGCTCCGTCCGGAGGTGGCCATAAACGCAGGAGCGGATTTACATCCAACACATCGGTGCCACTAGGGTCGGGAAACTCGTCACGCTGCCAATTCAGCCAGCGACGCGCTGCATCCAGATTTCCCTTGCTTACCAACTCCAACGCTTTGGCGCCAGTGGCAAAGGAATCGTCCCGCAACCCCAAGATCTTATAGGACCCGTCATATTTGACTACCCAAGCGAGCGTGTTCATGGCGCCATTTGCCGCCGGGTCAGCGAAACGCACTCGATAGCCGGTTGCATCATCGCCTTCGCTCTTGAATTCAATATTGCTTACGGCGATATCTGCCATTGCACGCGTCGAAAGGTTTTGGCCGGCGATCCAAGAGTACGAAGTCAGCAGCGAGAATAAAGCTGACCGTTGCGTCTCATAGGTAAGCAGCCGAGATTCCGGCGACAGCAGACCGTCGAGGCGATGTTTAGCATCGGAGTCGAATAGTGCAAAGATGTACCGCTGGACCACAGCAATGACGGGATCATTCGAGATGTGAATCTCCGTGCGCCGGTGTGCATGCCGCAGCAACTCCGCATCCGACTGGTGCGAGGAATCGCCATCCGCCGCGCCCGCCTGGAGCAGATCCGCGGCCTTTTCATACTCGCCGATGTAAATGAGATCCTGGCCGGACCGGCGCAGATTTTCTTTCCGCTGCTCTTGCCGGTCAACCAGCGTTTCGGATTCCCGGATTGCGGCGTCCACTCCATCGGCCGCTGCGATGGCCGCCAGCCGAAAGTCTGCCGGCGCGGTTCGCCCTTCCTCCCGGTCATAGAATGCCTGCACGTCGCTGAACCGCCGCGCATAGAACAACGCCGACGGCAGAAGATCCTGCTCTCCAATGTTCGGTAAGTCGGCTGCAATTGGCTCGAGCAATTTAATTGCATCCGCCAAGTTCGAGGCGTCAGCGTAGCGTTCTGCCGACGGCTCCCACTCCTTGATAATTGCTTCTTCAGCGATCAGGTGCTTGTCATTCGAATCGAGTTCTACAGCTTTCCGGATGGCTTCGTCGGCCTCCTTCAGGCGCATGCCAGGGAAATACAGGCGCCCAACGGGATCGTGCCGGAGAACCCAGGCCAGCCACTCGTAGGCGCGCGCAGATTTTGGATCGATTTGAATCGCCTTGCGGCACTCTTCCACGGCTAAATCCCGTAGTCCAACCTGAAGAAGCGCCGATGCGTACCGCAGCTTTGCGGGTACTCGCGGCGGCTGGCTCAGCGCATCGCGCCGCAGCAACCCGAAGCCCTCCTTCCATTTTCCATCGGCCATCAACCTCGCGCCCTCCGGCAAGAACTCGAGCCGAACGCCCCTCTGCGCATTGGCACTGGCGAACGCTTTAGACAATTGGGCGGCTTCGCTCATGGTGAAGCAGCGTTTCGGAACTTCGAGCGTGTATGCGAAAAGCAACGAGTGGTCCGCCTGAGCTGACGCTCGCCGTTGCAATGTGAACGGCCCCATGGGAATATCCCGGGGCGTGGGAAGCTGCATCAACGTGAAGCCCGGCGGCGGCACGATTTTCCAGCGATCCTCCAGCGTGAATGCGTAGGGAACGCAATAGTCCTCTGTGCGCACTTTTTTGACAGAAGATTTGTCCTCGGGTGCGATGCCTTCTAATAGCCCATGCAATTCAGCAGATTCTGCGATTCTTTGCGGTATGTAGACGTAGGCTGACTGTTCGCTGCCCGCGGCCTGCAGGTAACCTTCTGCTTCCAGGATCATGCGCGCAGGCCCGCCCAAATCAGTGGGCGAACCCCAATCGGCATTGATGAGGCGTTCCACCGACAGCAACTTTGCCATACGCGTGTACTCGCTTTTCTTCTGCTCGTCGGAAAGTTGGGTAGCACGCAAAGCGACCGCTCGCATAAAGTCCTCCGCAACGCCAGAGGCCTCTCGCGTCTTGATGAAACCAGGCTTGCCCTCGTCGACCAGTCGCACAGTGTAGGTGGTCGTCGTGCGATTATCGGCGGCCGCACTCTCCGGCGTGCGGACCAATTCTGTAGTCTGTGGGTTCACGATGAGAGCCAGCCTTCCCTGATCGGCCCAGGGCAGCCGGCGAGCCGGGGTGAATTCCGAGGTTGGATCGATCCACAGTGGATCGCGTCCTGGCACATACACGATTGCATGACTAAACGCTTCGATGCCTGGGACATCCGGAACAATTTCCGTGGCGGGATAGGGAGCGAGCAGAGCCAACTCGGCGCGGATGCCGGCTCGACGCAAGCGAGCGGCCAGCAGAGCCGACTTATCCTTGCAGTCGCCATATCCCCGTGCCAGCGTCTCCTGCGGGGAGCGCGGGACGTAGGCCGCTAAGCCAAGCTCCACGCCTGTATAGCGCACCGTCTTTTGGATTTCAGCCAGAATGGCCTCGACCTCTGCCAGCCGCACTTCACCGCTTGCCGGCGGCTGCGGGGTCTCAATCTGCCGGTCCACAACTTGCGCGTACCAGCTCGCTACCTGCTGCCAGGCAGGCGAAGTAGAAAAGACGACTTCGGGAGCGACTGCGACGTCTGAACGGGCAAGCGGCAGCGGTTCCCGTACCGGCAGATCCGATGCCTCAAGCATCACTTTTTGCAAAGCAGCCGCGTGCTCCTCCGTTCTGTGGACATTCGAAAGACCGCGAACCGCTACACGCAATGGCGCGCTCGCCGGCGCCTCAATCGTGATGACCAGATGCTGAATTGGAATTCGAAACGGAAGCGAATAGCGCTCGATACTTCCTTCCGGATTCAACACCTCACGATCGTTGGTTTCGGACTCAGTTTCGATCAACACGCCCGGCGCAACTGCCGGGAGCGGCGCGGAGAGCAGTTTGGCATCGGTGAACACGCCTTGCAGGGCCGTCGGAATGCCGGCCTCTGTGATGGTTGCTGTATCCAGATCGTGGGCGGTTCCGTCGGCCGTTATTACGCGCGTTCGCAACCGAGGCTTGTCCTGCCGCCAGGACAACCACGCGTGGGAAAATACGGAGCACTGCTTGGCGCCGGCGTCGGTGAGCGGGCGCAGGATCATTCGGTACAGGCGAGAAATCCGGCCGTTCTCATCCACGCGGAACTTGATTTGATAGTCCAGCACGACGGCATCCGCGTTGGATGCAGGACGTTGTTCCGCGGCCTGGAGGGCGGCCTTTGGCTCGCTCAAAAATAGAGGAAGCGGCCATGGCTCGGTACTGAATAGCGCGGCTGGCGAGAGAATGAACAAAAGCCATAGATACCGCAAGGGGTATGCGGGACGCCTGCAGTTCCGAAGCGTGAGAAACCTCATCAATGGCCTCCGACTTTGCCGGCGAGACTTTTCAGAATCGCCGCAGAATCATAACCGACCCCGTCCTTGAATACGATTTCCGTTTGCCGGATGTCGCTGATTGTGGACGCGGGATTCCCGCGGACCACGGCGATGTCGGCCTCTTTACCCTTCGACAACGTCCCCACCCGGTCCGCGTGCCCCAAGAGCACTGCCCCGTTATGCGTTGCGATCTGAATCGCTTGCTCGGGCGTGAAGCCGGACTCGACAAGCAATTCGACCTCATGTTGATCACCGTAACCGGCGATAACTCCTCCCCACCCCGTGGGGTCAACCCCCGCCACCAACAATCCACCGGCTCTCACAAACTCGCGCTCGAACTCCATTTCCTTTTTCAGCATGGGGCCCCACACCACATCTGGACGGCGGGAAACCACGTCTTTTTGCGTCGTGTAAACAACCCGGAGCTCCGGTGCAAGCAGGCCTATTACACGGTCATCCAGCAGAGAAACTCGCGTTCCCGACAGACTTTCGAAAACCGGGAGCGTCGACGTGATGGCGACGTGGTGCTCCACCAAGGTGCCGATCAGACGCTGAATTTCAGGGCCGTGCACATCCATGCGGGCTAGTTCGGCCGCGGTGTCCCACCATTCAGGGCAGGCACCTGGCTGCGGCTGCGAATAGAACTCGCTGTCAACAATGAGGCCGTGTTCCAGATTGTCGATTCCCATTAAGGCGGCTTGCGTGAAACCAATCGCGCAGAGATGCCCCGTGACGTGCACGCCGCTTCGGTGTGCCACTTGAATCACTGCCCTAAGTTCCGACGTGCGCGCGTGAGTATAGACCTTGACCGAATCAATACCCCCGGATATGAGGTCTTCGACAGCTTTGGCATAACCTGCCGGATTTTCAGACGAACCGGGGTCAGGATCTACATACGGCGTCGAGAGGTACAAATGCGGTCCAATGACCTTCCCTGCTTCTATCCGCTCCTTCATTCGCCGCTCCGCCCGTATGTCTAGAGCGCCTGCGGTCCTGACCGACGTGACCCCTGCAGCGAGATACAACTGGGGAAAACTCGGAAGCATCTCGCGAAACTGATCTCCGGGAGGCACGGCGTAAAACAGATGGTCGTGCATGCCTACGAGTCCGGGGAGCGCGGTGTAACCTCGTAATTCCATGACTTGGGCTATCCCATTCAGTGGAACCGCGGGGCTATCACCGATGTCACGGATGCGGCCGGATTGAATGATGATTGTCTGATCGTCCTTAGCCGAAGTGCCCGTACCGTCGATGACTCGGACGTGGGTTAAAGCTACGGAGTCGGCCGTGACACGGATGAACCCGGCGTTTCTTGGGTGGCAGCCTAAAGAGAAAGAAACGGAAAGTACTAGTGGGCAGAAGAGCAGCCAAGGGAACTGCAGCCCAGTAAATGGCCCCTGCATGAGATTATGTGGGCCCGCTTACGGAAATGCGAGCATCACTTAAATCCCGGACTGGAGAAGCCGCCTGGAATGCCGCCATGCTTTAGCAGTTATAAGGGAGCCGGCGACCTGCAACAAGGTTCACTAACGTTAACATTGACCCTGTTTTTGAGTGTCCAGCTACTTGCCCGCTTCCGATGTCCGGCTGTCAAAGCGATCCAAGAAACTCCAGCAACGCCTGTCGGTCGGGTGTGTCCAGGTGATCGAAGGACTGGCGCGAGCGCTCACTTTCGTTTCGATGCTGCTTGATGGCATCCGATGGACTTAACGCACTGCCGTCGTGCATCAACCGCTTGCGGAACCGCAGCCCCCAGAGCGGCGACGTTCGGAACTCGTTTCCCTGGGCGGCGCCTTGTTCCACTCCGTCCCCCGTTCCGATGTCGTGCAGCAGAAAATCGGAGTATGCATTCACGCTTTTATGATCGAGCGCTGGGAATTCGCTGGGCCCCGTCAGCAGCTCCGGCACATGACAGGATGCGCAGCCGATATGCGAAAAAAGCACCATACCCCTGCGTCTGTCCTCGGTCAGCGGCAGCGGCTCCACCGGCGCCAGAAAGCGCATGAAATTCGTGACGTCGTCGATGCCACGCAAATGAGTCTTCGGATCGGCTCGGTCTTCAGGATCCGGGACCTTGTCGCATGCGGCGAGTTGCTCAGCAGATAAGCCCGTGGCGGCTTCTTTTGGGAACAGATCGTTCGTGATCCCCATCTCATTGCGAAACGCTTCTCCAGCGAATGCCAGCAGAGTAGCTTGCTGCGCTTTCCAGCCGAAGCGCCCTACCCGCATCGTGTGAGTGGCGGGATCCATGACGAGGGCCGCGTGGCCGCGTATTCCATCGCCATTTCGATCCGTGGGATCTTCCCAGGTGCGAATCACGGAATCCGGAATGGCTTCGATCAGGCCGGCCCCGTACAACGGAGTCGGAATGCGGTGCGACAGGTTATTGGCGTCAGCAGGTATCTGAGGCTGACAGGAGTAGTCGCCGATTGAGAAGAGATGTACGAGATCGCCACCCTGTGGCGCTTCGTAGCGGCCGTTGTGCACGACTCCGGCGCGAATGACGGCGACATTGCCGACCCCACCGATCGAAGGTTGGTTGTGACAGCCGCCGCAACTAGTTGCGTTGTAGGAAGGTCCCAAGCCAGAAGCAGCGTCCTCGAACTTAAGGAACCTCTGACGACCGTCGTCGAAAAAAGTGCTATACGGGGGCGCCAATCCTATCAACGACACACCGCTCGATTGACTGAGGAGCGGGCAAGCTGCCGCACAAATCAGACCAAGGACAACCGAATATTGAAATCGCGTACGGATATCGACGTGCAGCCGCGTTGCGCATCCGCCAAGAGAGCTTTTTCTGGAGCATGTCCCCGATTTCTGACAATTACGTTCAGACATCACTCGTCTACCGAGGAACCAAATAACCGGAACTGCCTTTCAGGCAACGTTATCGTAAGCGAATCTGATCGCGCCGAGCTGATTCCGGACACTCCACGCATACGTGGTCGTTGGTCATGTTGCCGTCGAGGATCCCCCTAACCATCACGGTTGCGCGCGCAGGGACTGCAGTACTTGTCTTAGCACTTCCATACCCTCATCGCTGCAGTACTGTCCTCGTTCAACAGGCGGATATAAGTCCGGAAGGCGGCCGCACTTTAAGCGAATCGCCTCTAGTTCCGGATTCTTTCTGATACGAATAGATATGAAATCGTCCCAGTCATGAGGCCCACCGCCGTCGTTCAAGAAGTCCTCAATATACTTGGCCACTTCCTCTTTCGTACGGGTCATTTAGGTCTTTTGCTTTTATCGCGTCCACATATCAATGTGTGTCCAGGTTGGTCTGCTACCAATCGCTATCCGAAAGACTTCACTTCCTATGTTATTGTTCCAGCCCCAGCCGACTCGCAAATAGGGGTTATCATTCAACAGCCCAGTGCCTCTCTGAAACAGCGCGTCCGCGGCCATACCTTGAGCGGCAACGACATCCTGGGCGAGCGCGGAGGCGGCGAGCTCAACCGAAAAATCTTCCTGCAGCCCAATGGGATGTGGTTTCGTAAGATCAGGGTCGTGGCCATTCGCCTGACACAGAAAGTCGCCGCACTGACGAGTGGGGTGCGGGTTTCCTGGTGACGCTGGTCCGCCAGGACTTCCTGGCCCTCCCGGCCCTCGTGGATTATCTTTGCGAGCGAAACCGCTGGGATCAGTGTACCCTAGCGGGTCATTTCCAGCATACGCGTAGAGGTTGATGTCTCCCCCGCCAAATCCAAGGGG
>QHXW01000422.1 GCA_003223115.1 Acidobacteriota bacterium | reverse complement strand
AGATTCGTGCGGACCGTCAAGGAATCCTGTCTGGAGCGGATGATCCTGTTTGGAGAGGAGTCATTGCGAACCGCCACGCACAACTTCGTCGCCCATTATCACACCGAGCGCAATCACCAGGGGTTGGCCAACCGACTCATCAGCCCAGCAGCGGGCCTTCTTGGAAACGCAGGCGTGGTCCAGCGGCGTCAGCGCCTGGGCGGCTTGCTGAACTATTATTACCGCGCCGCAGCCTGAGTTGTTGAACTTCGGCCGGTGTCACGAAGCGATGGTGGCGCACATAGATAAGATAGATACGTCAATCTTTCGCGCATCGAATCATTCGGGTTGAGAACGAAACCCCGAGTTGCATTTCTCCATCTCTCGGCTTTGCTCCGCAGTCCTTCGCTGAACCTTGCGATTGGCCCAGAGCGGAGAACGTTCGATTTTCCGGTCCTTACGGGGTGCGACTGCGCTGTACGCTTTCCGAATTCCTGACAGGCATTCAGTCGGGGTGAACCTAGTGGTCTCAACATCAATTCTCCTCTTCTCCTTCAGCTTAACGGGAGCGGCTGGAGGTCGAAGATGGAATCTCGGGTGCCGCTGGCGCCTAAGAGGAGAATACAGAGCGGCGATGATCTGGGCTTGAGACAGGCTTGAGACATCGAGCGTTCCGAACCCACGAGGTCCGGGTCTATAATAGCCAGCGAACGTCCTATACTTGACTCTGGAGGCGCGCATGATCTTCGCCCGCTTCGCTCTAGCCGCAACACCCCTGTTGCTGGCCGCACAGCAGCCGGCCTCGGTTCAGCCCCGAGGCTCCGAACCGCAGGCCAAAAATCCCCAGCCCACAAAGCCGGAAGATAAGTGCACCATTGCAGGCCAGGTAAGGTACTGAGTTCGCAGACCGGTGAGCCTGTGAGGAAAGCACAGATCACGCTCCAAAGAATGAGCGCGGAGAATCGGTCCGGCTACAGCGCCGTCGCCGATGCTAGTGGGCACTATGCCTTGCAGGATATCGACCCGGGACAATACCGCCTGTCCGCGACGCGAAACGGCTTCGTACCCTTGCAATACGGGGCTCGCGGCCCTAGCCAGGGTGGTGCGCCGTTGACGCTCAATCCTGGACAGCACATGAGCGACACCTCATTTCGCCTCGTGCCACACGGCGTGATCACCGGACGCGTGCTCGATGAGGATGGCGAGCCTGTTCAATACCTGCAAGTATCCACGATGCGGTATCGTTTTGTGAACGGAAAGCGCCAGCTTGCGCCGGCGGGAGGAGGCACTGGGACCAACGACCTCGGCGAATACCGCATCTTCGGCCTGGCACCGGGCAAATATTATCTCACGGTGACATACCGGCGCCAGAACATGATGGCGCAGGAGCGCAAATCCGGGGACACACCTGACGAGGGCTACGTGCCCACCTATTACCCCGGTACGAATGATCCGACAGGCGCTGTCGCGATCGAATTGGGACCAGGCGCCGTGCTAAACGTGGCCGATCTCACACTGCGCAAGACCCGAACGGTCCGGATTCGCGGCCACGTGGTGAACACCATGGCCGAGGGGTTGCCACAACGCATCATGCTCCGGCTCATGCCCAGAAATACTGCGTTCATGGGTTTCTTTTCCATGTTGACGAGTCAGGTAACGCGAAACCAGGGGGGTACGTTCGAGTTGCGCGGCGTCGCACCCGGCACTTACACGCTCATGGCGCAGTGGTCGGATAACGAAAAAAGTTATAGCGTCCGTCAGCCAGTGGATGTAGCAGCAGTAACCTCGACGACGTTAACGTGGTGTTGACGCCTGGCCCTTCTAAAGCCCGGTCGTTGAGGTACTGGGCGATACTACTACTACGAATGGCGGGGCGTTGGCGGACACGGGCACGCCGCCCGTATATGCACTTGACGGCATAGTTATCGTAGTGCATACTAAATAGGTGAAGTGGGATGTCGATCTACATGATGATTTCGTCCCCGAGTACCGCGAACTGCACAAGGACGTGCAGGACGAGCTGTTGGCCAACATCGAACTGCTTGAACATTCCGGCCCGCAGCTAGGGCGGCCCCGCGCGGATACCCTCAACGGCTCACGTCACGCAAACATGAAGGAATTAAGGTTCGACGCCGCTGATGGCGTCTGGCGTGTGGCTTTCGCTTTCGACCCTAATCGAAAGGCCATTCTTCTGGTGGCCGGTGACAAGTCTGGCAGCAACGAAAAGCGATTTTACCGGCAATTGATAGAGAAGGCCGATGCACGTTTTGACGCTCATTTGTCCAAGATCAAAAAGCATAAGGAAAGGAAGGAACGACCATGACCAACCTGGAACGGATACGGAAGGAACTCAGCCCCGCCCGTCGCAAGAACGTGGCGGCTCGCGCGGCTCAGCTCATCGCCGAGGAAATGACCTTGCAGGAACTCCGCCGCGCCCGCAGGCTCACTCAGGTTCGCATGGCCAAGGAACTCGGCATCGGACAGGACGGCGTTTCCAAACTTGAAAAACGCGCCGATCTGATGATTTCCACTTTGCGGAAGACCGTTGAGGCCATGGGCGGAAGCCTGTCCCTGGTGGCTGAATTCCCCGACCGCGATCCTGTCGTCCTATCCGGTATTTCCGAAGACCAGCCGGAGTCCAAACCAACCGGTAAGAGGCGCGTTCACGTCCACGCATAGCGCGGAAAACTGCAACGCCAGTAACCGCGCCCGCCCCGGAAGTGGCGCGATCAACCGCTTCTTAGCCGGCGCCATTCCAAATTCACGCATGATTCCGAAAGGCAATCAGCGTGGGCGGTCGTCAGGTCGCCACACATCTGCTCAACCAGTTCGACCCCGACCAGTTGAGGTGCTGGACCTGCGCGGCGCTGTGGCGCAACACCCTAACGGTGAAACGGCAGAAATCCGCACCGGAGAAACCTGCCCCCGAAGATGCCCGACGTATTGGGAACCTGCGCGGCCAGGTCAGCTTCGATATCGGGCCACGGTGCATTGGTCGGCGGATGTAACCCGAGTGGCGAGCGATCACTGGGTAAGAACATTTTGTTGGGTGCCGTAGCGCGAATTTCGGGCTTGGAACAGGACCAAAGACTTTGCCTATTTCTTGCCTACGTTACTTCGCCCGGAAATCGCCTGTTAACGTTGGCCTAACGTTCTACGAACAACCCGGCGAAGACCTGTGTTTCCAGTGTGATCGAGTTTTCGGATACTACTGGAGCGAGAATACGAGCAACCCGTCGCACCTTGCAAACGCACTGCGGCGTCCTCCGAGTTTCTCTCGGCCCAATAAAAACTATCGCTTTTAGCGCCGGGGAGGCACTCGGACCCTAAGCCCGAATGGGCCGCTGGGACGCGAAGCTTTCCTGGAGTGGCACAGCCAGCGCAGTCCCCGCCTGTTCCACAGCTTGCAACATCTTGAGCAGCAGTTCCTGCTGGAGTGCAAGAAACTCGTCGTAATCAGCCGTCATTACGTACGCCACGATCTCGATATCAAGGGAATAGGCGCCGACGCCAACGAAACGCACCGGTAGAGGTCCCGTTTCAACTTTGCGGTATTCCCGCAGGATTTCGGCCAACGAGGAGAGCACCTTCATTAACTGGTCGGACGTGGCGTCCCTACGTAGGTTCAAGGTCGGATGAAACCAGATCTTGTCGCGTTCGGAAATGTTTTCCAGCGCCATGGAGGAGAACTGGCTGTTGGGCACACAAATGATCGTCCGTTCGGGCGTGCGGATACGGGTCGAGCGCAGCCCAATATGCATGACTGTTCCAGTGCGGTCGCCGAAGCGGCAAACGTCTCCAACCAAAACGGGACGATCCCCAATTACAGAAACGCCGCCGAACAGGTTCTCAATCGTCTTCTGTGCGGCCAGGGCGACAGCGAGTCCTCCTACTCCAAGGCCCGCCAGAATCGTGGATGTGTTGTAACCCCATACGCTGAGAACGCTTAGAATGGCAAAAAGAAAGATCAACAATTTGATGACTTGCCGCGCCAGTGGCAGAACTGAATAGCTTACTGCCTGCACTCGAGGGTCGAGCCGGGAACGCCAACGCTCTGTTAGGAGGTCGATCACCACCGCTCCTGCCCATGCGACCGCCAGAAAGAAAGTCAGACCGAGCGCCCGCTCAACGTACAATCGAGGAAGCGCAGCCAATGGCGCGATTTCCATCGCCGCCCTGAATCCGGCCACAGCCAAGCCAATGCGCAACGGACCGCGAAATCCCGAGGCGTTGGCCACTTTCCGCACCGCCATCACCAGGGCCCAAGATAAGAACCCAGCTAGGATCCATAGCACCAAAGCCATGATGGTGAGAACGAGCCAACGCCACACGGGTGTATCAAAGATCTCGAATTGAACCAGTTGCTGTGGAAGCTTCTTCTCGAACGGCGTTTCAGACACCAATTGATGGGCCTTCGGGATCAAAGGGATGCTGTCGGATGATACGAGCCAGACGTGGAAGCCGGGTTTCAGTTTGACACGTTCCAGCTGCAGTTCCAGTGTTTGTCCATCGACGTGAAACGTGTCGAGTCGGTCCCGTGTGGCTGAAAGGTCATCCGACTGGTCTCCCTCGGGATCGCGGCTAAGCATGGTGATATCAAATGGAGTATCGTCGAGCAGGTCCTCCAACTGACGTGCCAGTTCCTGACCATCTTTTGCTCGATCCGCTGGGGGCATTTTTCGTAAATCAAGGTAACGAAGCGCTTTCGAATAGTCGCGTGCGTGACAAGCCTCCAGCAAATGGAAGACGGAGTCTTGTGGTGTGCCCCGGCCCAGCGGATCCTTCGTCTCTGGAGCGGGTGTCTGCGCGTGCAGAACACCAGCAAGTAGTATGACAACCAAGAATCTGGTCATATCTACTTTTACAGGAATTCGATGGGCGCTTGCGCAACGTCAGCGATGATTCGTCAAGTGCTTTCCGCGATAGATCCAGTCTCTGATTACTAACTGGCGCCTGTTCTGGCGTCCATTTGAGGCTCGCTTGATGTTTCTTTCGCGCCGTTTGAATGCATCGTCGTTTTCATCGTCTATTCGTGCGCAGGTGACAATGCAGCGCTATCCGGGCAACGGATCTCCTTTGCGCCTTGCCCAGTGTGGGCGTTCTTCGCGGTTCCCATCACATGGCGTTAATCTTTGATTTTCTCGACTCGTCATTTCTTCGGCGATTGGGTCGCGACGCTCCCAAGGCCATTCAGTAGGCTTTACAGTCACTTCCTTCGACGCCTCCGACTTGACCTGTGGTACCGGCAATGGAAACGGTGCCAGGCTTGGTTTCAATGGCTCGCGGAATTGCTGAGGATCTTGTGCCGGCTTGCTTTTTGCTGGATCTCGGAAGACAGAGTCTCCCAGCTCTTCGTTATCGCGCTTTCGACCACGATTGCCCGCAAGCTGCGCGGCCTCAAGAGTCAGCACCGGAAAACTCCGCAGCCACGCTTCCAGTTTGCCAGTGTCCAAGCCAGCAGAGCTGGCGCCCTTCAGATCGATCACCTCGAGCAGCGTGCCGTCTGGGCAGAGAGTGCGCTTAGCCGTAGCCTTCGCCAAGTCAGGCGGCCCGCCAGCAACCTCGGAGATAATCACCCGCTGAATGCCCTTGACAAGAGAGTCCGGTTGAACTTTAGGCGCGAATCGGTCCTCAAGCAAGTTGGTTCGGCTGTTGACGTACATGACCGGTCTGGTCAATCAAGAATTGCTGCTGCAGAACGAGTATTTGGCCGCCGAAAACCGTATCCTGCGGGCGCACTTGCCGGCCCGATTGCGCTTATCAGATCCGGAACGATCCACCCTCGCCGAGATCGGAAAAAGGCTCGGGCGTAAAGCTCTTAGACAGGCGGCCTGTGTGGCCAAACCAGACACCATTCTGGGCTGGTACCGAAGACTGATCGCACACAGTTTGATGGATCAAAGCATCGCTGCTATCCCGGCCGGCCGCGAACCGCACCCGAACTGGAAGCCCTGGTTGTCCGAATCGCGCGAGAGAATTCCGGATGGGGTTACGATCGCATCGTGGGAGCTTTGGCCAATCTCGGTCATCGCGTATCTGATCAGACGATCGGCAATATCCTGCGGCGGCATGGCTTGGCGCCGGCGCCCAAACGGAGCCAAAACACAACCTGGAAAGAGTTCATCCGCTCGCATATGGCGGTTCTGGCCGGCATCGATTTCTTCACGGTCGAAGTGCTCACGTGGCGGGGTCTGGTGACCTATTATGTGCTGTTCTTCATTCGCCTCGAGAGCCGCCGGGTGAGCCTGGCCGGTATCACGAGGCATCCGGATGAACCGTGGATGCAGCAGATGGCCCGCAACGCGACCGACGAAGGGTGGGGATATCTCGATCAGCGTCGTTACGTGCTCCACGATCGCGACACGAAATTCTGCGCATCGTTCCGAACGATTCTGGCTGCTGGCGGGATCAAGGCAATTGTCCTGCCGGCGCGCAGCCCCAATTTGAACGCATACGCCGAACGATGGGTGCTGTCCGCAAAACAAGAATGTCTGTCAAAACTGATCCTGTTCGGCGAAGGTTCGCTACGGCGCGCCTTAAGGGAATTCATAGATCATTTTCACACTGAGCGGAATCATCAAGGAAAGAGCAACGTCCTCCTGTTTCCCTCTGACGTTGCAACACGGCGGCTGCACAGCCGGGCGGTGTTTTGCCGAGAACGCCTCGGCGGTTTACTCAAATACTACTACGGTGCCGCATGAATTCTTTGACCAGACGAGGTCAAGGTCTTGCAGGTGGGCAAATCGAGGGTTAGCGTTAGCCTTCGAAGAGAGGGCGAGCCGCGATGGCGAATCGGGTTTTGACAGACACGGACGGCCTCAGCTCATTCACGATGGCGCCAGCTTGCGTGATGGCCATGGTCGCGTGTACGCATGGTTGTCTGGCGCTAACCTTGCTTTTGGCTTCCCTGGCGAATTCACGGAAACGATCGCGATTCCCGCGAAAGTGACGGGAAGCGGTGCACTTGCCGATGGTATTTTCGATATCATTGATCGATTCGACCGTGATCCGAACACACAAACCACTAAATCATAATGCAAACAGCCATTCGGGGCTGGTGATCTCTCTTCCAACCGCGGAACCAGTTTCGTACAATCCTGCACGCTGCAAAGTATATTTCTCGCGTGCCTCGGGAACCCGGAGCGCTACGGCCGTATCTAATGTCCAGGATTACCAGGATTTGTGTCTCCGTCACCCCATGCCGCGATTCTGGAGGCCGTAAACCTCTCCAAAATCTATGCCGGGCGTCCTGCTGTCGATGACGTCAGTTTCTATATCCGCCCCGGCGATATCCTTGGTTACCTGGGGCCGAACGGTTCGGGGAAGAGCACTACGGTGAGGATGCTGGCCGGGTTGCTGGCTCCTTCCAGCGGCCAAATCCTGTTTCGCGGCCGAACGCATCGCACACGACCTCGTGGGCTACAAACGCCGACTCGGCTACGTTCCTGAGGAGGCAAACTTGTACTCGTTTCTGACGGGCTGGGAGTATTTAGACCTAGTTGGGACGCTCCGCGGCATGGACCGGAAGCGGTTGGCGCAAAAAAGCGCGGCGCTTCTGGAAAGCCTGTCGCTCTACCCGCATCGGCACACACCCATTTCTGGCTACTCGAAAGGCATGCGCCAGCGCATTCTGGTGATCGCAGCGCTAATGCACGATCCTGAGATTGTCATTCTAGACGAACCCTTCTCTGGCCTTGACTTCATCAGTGCTCTCATCCTTCGCAAGGTCATCAGTCTGCTGGCATCTCAGGGCAAGGCCATATTCTTTTGCTCACCGGTATTGGAAGTCGTCGAGAAAGTCTGTTCGCACCTCCTGATTTTGCGTTGCGGCGCCGTGGTAGCCCACGGCTCGATCGAAGAGATTCGCTCGGGCACTCTGATGCCTGCCCTGGAAGATACGTTCCTCCATCTAACGGAGCAAGTGGATGCCGACAAAGTGGCCGGGAGCATACTGGCTGCGATCAACGCTTGAACGGCCGTTTCCGAGGTTGGTAGTCCATTTCGTCGCAACCATCTTCAAAGGGGAATCGGCCGACGACGATCTTGAGCTGGGTGTGGGAGGCTTGTTGGCATTGCTTGCCGCGCCGGGCGCTTTCCTCTCGATGCTCCTGTTTGACGGATCGCATCCTTCCTGACGGCCGCGACCATGCGAATCTCGCGCCGTTGCCGATCTCGGCCCGCCACATCTTTACGGCCAATCTGCTAGCCATTTTGATAATGGCGATGGTGTTCGCAGCCGACGTCAATGCCGCCTCTGTGGTCTTGTACCCGATTGTGGTAGTGGGCAATCGAGAAGCGGCGGGAGAATTGGCACGCTTTGCGGGCGTGCACGCGTGTTGCGTCATCCTGGCGAGCGCCTTCACTTTTCTGGCGTGCTTTTCGATCATGAGCGCACTGATGGCGCTCGTGCCCTATCGTGTCTTCCGCCGCGGTTCGCTGTACGTTCGCATTCTGATCGTCGTCGCGATGGTGGCGCTCGTCGCTACGAGTTTCGCCGTGCCCAAGCTGGTCCAGGATTTGCCGGCCAACCCGCACGTGGTGCTACTTCCGCCCGTTTGGTACCTGGCTCTGTACCAATCGCTGCAAGGCCACGCAACTCCCGAGCTTGTTAGGCTGAGTGCCCTAGCCATCCGCGCCTCTGATGGCGCTCGGTGCGGCTTTTCTGCTTTGCGCCTTAAGTTACCGCCGATGTTTCATGCGAATTTCCGAGTCGAACGGAGGCCCGCTGTTCCGCCGCCGCGCCATCTTGCGTCTGCCCGCCGGCTTCTCACTTCTATCGAGCCACTTCCAACGCGGCTGTTACGGATTCGCAATCCGTGCGCTTCTGCGCAGCGAGAAGCATTGCATTTTCTTCGGTGGCTTTGCTGGCATAGGCCTGGTTGCGGCCTCTCAAACCGCCCAGTCGTTTGCGCAACCCAAGCTTGCCGCGCCCGATGCGGATATGCTCTCGATTCCGCTGATCGTAGCGTACTTCGTGATCTGCGGCCTGCGATTCGTTTTCGAGATGCCGGTAGAACCGGACGCGAACTGGATGTTTCCAAGCCATTCTCGACCCCGGCAAGCATGAGTCGGCAGCCGTCGCCAGGAACGTCATCCTAACGGTGGTCCTGGCGGGGATTGTCGTACCGACGTTGGCGGCCTACGGCGCGATTTGGAGTTGGCGCATCGCGGCACTCCACGCGATCTACTTGCTCGGGATGTCGCTATTGCTGATCGAAGGATTGCTCGTCGGTTTTCGAAAGATTCCGTTCACGTGCTCGTTCCCAACGCTTCGCAACCATGTTGTGATGCTGGCTCTGCTCAGCGTGATTGGCTACTCTTTGTTTACCGGGACCAGCTCCCAAATTGAGCACTGGATGATGCTCCACCCGTGGCGCTTCTTGTGGCTCGTACCAGCAGGGACGTTGGCATACGATACTTTGCGCCGCTTCCGAAACGAGATTTCGCCCGTCGACGCCAGCCTGATCTTTCGCGATCAACCGAGAGCAGCCGTGACGACTCTGGATCTATCACCCAACTAGGCCGTCACTCCCGTCGCCCGCTCTCCGTAAGCCTCACGACGTTCTCGATGGCGTCAGGATGGACCGGCGACGCAGCTTTCCAACCAGCCTCAACGGCCTACCTGGCAGCCAACAATACTGCTACGCCCGAAAAGTCCGGTTGTAGTCCTTTGAGATTCGGGCAGAGCCGCACGATTCTCATCTCCTCGAACCACATCTCGGGATCTGAGGCTATACACGATTCTCATCTCCTCGAACCACATCTCGGGATCTGAGGCTATAAATGATGAGAGTTGAAATCCCATGCCGGCTACTCGCGATCTGTCTCAATGCTTTGTCGATTCGCGATCTTAAGGTGAATGGTTTCCCTCCAATACAAGGGCATATTCGATTTGGCCACGTCAAACGATCCGGATTTCCCGCCAATTTCCGATGGCCCATCGGCGTACCAGCGCAGGGTTCGGAATCCGACTAGGAGTGGGAGACCTATAATTCCTCGTCTACTCGAGGAAGGTCCACGGTTCTTTTTCCGGGAGAACCTGCGACTCATAGTTTTACTCAGCAACGACGAGTGTAACAAAACGTACTTAGCTTGCTAGACGAGCTTGTCTCTCATCCGGTAGGCTACTTAGCAATTCCGTAAGCAATCGTTCGCATGTGCCTAGTCAGCGCCCCTTCGACCGCAGAAGTCAGTACGGATTTGTTGTGCCGCAGAACCCCCCGATGCGGAGCATTCAAGTTGCTAATCACCAAAGCAGCTAAAGCGGCTTTGGGTAGTTGATGAGCCTGACACAGGAGGCGGAGTATGCCGCAGGACCGGTGGAAGAACCTGTTCTTTTCCAAATTCAAATTGTGTAAGCGGAGAGGTGTGTTCCTGGACGGAGCGAGACCTCGAATGTCCGCTTGTTTTGTATGTAGAGTCGTTGTATTGCTTGCGAGCTTTACCACTGCTTTGTTGTTATCTCAATCGTTCTATAGTGGCGTTCGCGGAGCGATTCGGGACCCAGACGGGCGTGCCGTTCCGAGTGCAAGAGTGACCTTAATCGACGAAGCTACCAACGTCAGCCGCATAACTGTCGCGAACGCCAACGGCGACTATTTGTTCAATCAAGTGATCCCGTCCACCTACTCGGTTGTCACGGAAGTGGCGGGATTTAAGAAATTGCAGCGCAAAGGCATCGTGGTCGCAACGCAGGAGCCAGTAACACTCGATCTGAACATAGAGATCGGTGAGGTGACGCAAACGGTCGAGGTCGCGGCGGATGTCCCGTTGGTGCAAAGCGGCGATGCGTCACAGGGCCAGATCCTAAACCAACAGAAGCTTTCCGAGCTTCCGAATATTGGACGCAATCCGTTCATCACGTCGAAAATCGCACAAAACGTCATACAAGTTGGAAACCCTGTGATGAACCGCATGCAGGATCAGAGCAGCACAGCTTTGACTTCGATAGCGGGCGGCTTAGTATGGCAGAACAACTTCTTCATCGATGGAGTGCCAATCGGCGACTGGCAGGGTAGGCCGATCATCATCCCGTCGATAGAAGCAGTGGCGGAAGTCAAGGTCCAAGCCAATACCTACGATGCCGAAATGGGTCGCACGGGCGGTGGTGTATTCAATACGATTCTGAAATCCGGTACGAATGCATTTCATGGAACCGCATATGGCGCTATCCGTAGAACTGCGCTGAATGCGAATCTCTTTTTTAACAATTCTGCCGGGATTCCCCGCGGCAGGAGCCCAAATGACAATTGGGCAGGCAATTTCGGTGGACCGGTATTTGTTCCGAAGCTCTACAACGGAAAGAACCGCACGTTCTTTTTCCTAGCACTCGAGGGCTATAACAATTTCGAGCCGAATTCGATACGCTCATACGTACCGACGGCGTTGGAGCGGTCGGGTAACTTCTCCCAAACCAAAACTTCCCGGGGGACCCTACAAGTTATCTACGATCCGTTGACCACAGTTCAAAACAGTGAAGGCTCTTATTTGCGAACGCCTTTCCCGAATAACATAATACCGGCCGACAGAATCGATACAGTCGGTAGAAATATAGCCGCCTACTACCCAGAGCCGGGATCGCAACCCTCATTTTATGGTGATTTGAACCTGACGTCGTCCGGAATTGCCGCCTCACGTGCCAGGCAGTATGTCGGAAAGCTGGATCACCAGATCTTCACTTGGTGGCGCGCCAGTTTGAGTTATCTCCGATATTACTCGATTGAGCCAGGATCCAATTATTTTGGCGGCCCCGCATCGCCCGACCAGTGGGCATTGAGCCGCAAGGTTGATGCCACCGCGGTGAACAGCCTGTTTATGATCTCGCCCACCACGGTGATGGCCGTGCGATATGGTTTCAACCGTTTTCCAAATGTTTTCTTCACTACTAGCGAGCTCCAGGGCTTTGACGAATCTAAGCTTGGCTTTGCTCCGACGTTCCTAAGTCAGGCCATGGGCAGAGCTTTCCCGACGATCTCCATGACTACGGCCAGCTCACTGGCGAACAGCAATCACTCGTGGAACAATCTTGTCAATAGGACCGCCTCGACGCTTATTTCGAAGAGCCAGGGCCGCCATAGCTTTAAAGCGGGTTTTGATTTCCGCCGCTTATTAGTAACCGGATATGGTTATGGCGATATGGCTGGTTCGTTCGCTTTCAACGGCGTCTTTACTCAATCCAGCCCTGCGGATCCCGCAGTGGGCACAGGCGCTGACGTGGCTGATATGTTGTTAGGCTATCCCGCCTCCGGTAGCGCATCTATCTCTACGAAACTGACGGATTATACTCACTATTATTCGTTCTACGGTCAAGACGACCTCCGTCTTAACCGGCTTTTGACTCTAAATATGGGTCTTCGCTGGGAACGCGAGAATGGGATTCAGGAAGTGCAAGATCGCTTATACGTGAATTTCGACAAAAATGCGGTTAATCCGCTTGCAGCGAATGTCACTGGAATCGCACCCAAAGGCGTGGTTCAGTTTGCCGGCTCCAGTTCGAATCCCCGATACGTGGGTGATCCAAATAAGAATAAGCTGGGGCCGCGCCTGGGCGCTGCATTCCAGATCAACAGCAAAACCGTGCTACGTGCGGGCTACGGTTTGGTCTGGGCTCCGCAGTCGACAATTGGGTCACCGCTGGCCCCTGCCGCGTACTCGGCTACCACGCCGTACATCGCCACAACGAATGGCTTCGTTACCCCGGCTAACAGGCTCACCGATCCTTTCCCCAACGGCCTCATCAAGTCCATCGGTAAGTCCCAAGGTCCCCTAACTGGAATCGGCCAGGGCATCTCCATTTTTAGTCCAACCGCGAAGTCGCCCCATATTCAGCAGTACTCGGTCGAAATCCAGCGTGAATTATCGGGCGGGATTGCCCTACAGGTGGGGTATGTTGGAACCCACGGCAGCCGCCTTGCGATAGACGTCAATCAGAACGTACTGAACCCTTCGTTGCTCTCGATGGGTTCAGCATTGAACCAATCGGTCGCGAACCCGTTCTACGGAAAAGGCGGCACAGGTGTTATCGGGAGCGCAACCGTGGCAGCTCCCCAACTGCTGCTTCCGTTCCCAACGTTTGGTAACGTGATTTTTGCGAGCAACGACCTGAATCATTCTCGATATGATTCACTCGTGATTAAGGGTGAAAAACACCTCAGCAACGGACTTACTTTTCTTTCCACTTTGACTTGGGCGAAAAGCTACGATCTCGCCAGCGCTGGGAACGTGCTGATGCCTGGCCCATCCGGAATCCAAAACCCTTTCAATCTCGAAGCCGAGTATTCGAGGTCGAGCTTCAATGCACCGCTTGTATGGTCTACGGCATTCTCTTACGAGCTTCCGGTCGGGCGCGGCAAGCTCTTTCTCCGTGACAATAGAATACTGGATTATGCTTTCGGTGAATGGCAGATCAACGGAGTTGCCTTGTACCGCAGCGGGTTTCCGCTGCCCATTTCACAAAGTCAGAACTTTAACGGCTCTTTTGGGTACGGTGGCCAGCGGCCCAATGCTACAGGCTTGTCGCCGGAAACTGGTGGAAACCTTGAGCAGAGGCTAAACAATTATTTTAGTCCGGACGCATTTTCCCAGGCACCTGAATTTGCCTTTGGCAACGTTGGCCGATTCATCTCGATGCGCGGCCCCGGGCAGGCAACCTGGGATATGTCCCTCTTTAAGACTGTCAATATGATGGAGAGGATAAGAGCACAGTTCCGAGTCGAGGCATTGAACGCGTTTAACACACCACTCTTCAACGGCCCCAACACCTCTTTCGGCTCTTCGTCGTTCGGCCATATCACTTCACAGGCGAACCAAGCGCGAGCCTTTCAGTTCTGTCTGAGATTCATGTTTTGAGCAACTCCGCCAGGATCGGCAGGACAAGGTAGTGTTCTGCCGGTTGGACCGCGAGCAGCGTCCGATAACGGTGTTTCCTCTGGATTTCGCCAGGATCGCGCGTCCGTTAGCTGCACGATTGCTAGCCGATCCGGCGAACCACTTCGCCGGGTTAGGAAGACCGCTGGGAACCGGTTATCCCCAGCTGCCTAGGGAAAGATCGGATGCGTCTTTGCCGTTGTTCAAAGTGGTCGCCTACCACTTTCACGAGGCGAGACAGTCCCGCGCATCCCAGCTCACTTCAAAATCGGGACGGACAGATAGGCGCCGAGAGTGCGCATGCCGTCTCGCAAAATCTGATCGGCGTGATCGATTTCGACATGCATCCGAAGCAACTGCTCGCGAACGCGCGTGTCCTCCTCCGGAATGATGAGATCGAGATAAGAAGTCAGCGCATCGAGCGCGCTTAGAGGCTGCCGGATCTGATGTGCGAAATCAGCCAGTGGAAGGCTGAACCGCTGTTGCGGCTCAACCGATCTTTTGGTGGCCACTTCAGCCATAACACACTCCTTCCTCTTTGTTGAGGCTGGTTCCCATGTTCTGGTTCCCAGCCTAATCATGACGGTGTTTCTTATTGTCAACCTCGTGAAGACCGTGTCAACGATAAACAACTCTCGTGTTTTGTTGAAAGTGCGGCCCTAGTTTCGTAGGCAAAATGTGACATGCCTAACAAGTCCAGTAATCCTCGAATGAACAATCAGTTACAGAACGGAGTTTTCAACCGATAGTGCTTTCCTCAATCTGTACTGATCCGCGAGAAGGAACCGTTGCAACCGCGATCCGGACCTTCCAAAAACCTTGTGATTTTGGCACGCGCCATTACGGCGGTAGAAAAGCGATGCAACCAACACGTTACGGGCGAGCGTCCGCAGGCCTTTTTGACACACGCTTCCTACATCTCCGTATCTAAGGCGTTTGGAGCAGTTCGGCTGCATACTGAGCCGCCGCGCGCGTACCAAAAACCTACGTCAGCCAAGAGAGGCTGTCACGGTTTCCGGTCATACATCTAGCCAGCCCTGTTCTTTCTGGCGCGAGGCCCGTGGAGACCCTCCCTCTACGGAGATCCATGTCATTCATTCCAAAGCGCGCGTATCAGATGGTATTAACGATACGCAAAAAGGAACGACGGTCAAGCCCGGCGTGCTTGACAGTTCCTGTAGGCTTACTAAGATGAATGAAATACACACGCATTGTGTGTAGTATAAACAGTATCAGCCTTCGGTGCTGATAACCATCATGAGCAAGCGCATCAACATCATTTTGCCGGACAAGACCGTAGCGGTCCTCGACCAGGTGACGACAAAGGGGAACCGGAGCCGGTTTATTGATCGTGCCGTAAGGAAGCTCGTCGAGACTGAAGGCAAAGCAAATCTCCGAACACTCCTCAAGGAGGAGGCGATCGAAAATGCCGAACGCGATCTCGTCATCAGCGCCGAGTGGTTCCCGCTCGAAGAGGAAGCAGCACGGCGTGCCGAAACGCGGCGATCACGGAAACCCACTCGCAAACGTACATGACATTTCCACGACGGGGCGAGATCTATTTGGTTGCCTTCGACCCAACGATAGGGCACGAGATCCAAAAAACACGGCCGCGGTCGTCATCCAGAACGACGTGTCCAATCAGCACAGCCCCATAACCATTGTGGCGGCCATCAGTTCGCAGTTTCGGGACCCGCCGCATCCGCGGGAGGTGGTGGTCCGGCCAGGCGGGAAAACCGGCCTCAGTCAACCGTCGGCCGTAATCTTGAACCAGATCCGGTCGATAGACCGCCAGCGGCTCGTGAAGCGCATAGGTGCCCTCGATGCGACTACGATGCCGAGGGTTGATGATGCCCTCAAGATCACTCTCGGGCTGGTGAGAATTTGAAAAGGAAACCAATGACCCGGAAATCGGCCTTGTGGAATACGCTGATGAGTCGCTGGAAGTGACCGGTAGTCTACGGCCAGGATCTAGACTATAGACTAATGACGAGGATCCAAAAATGCGCAGGAAAGGGCCCGGACCCCGGCTTCTGTGGTGTCCAGCCCACCTTACCTCGTGATAATTTGGAGGTCAAAGGGAGTCGAGCCAATCAAGCAACTTAGCGTCGCGTTTCCAGCGCGGAGGTTTGCTGAGCCGCACGGACGGGGTCTACTTTTTCCAGGGCCTTGCGTTTGGTTTCCAGGTTGGCTCGTGCGTAGATGTTGGTTGTGTCGAGGCTGGCATGTCCAAGCCAGCTACGAATCACCGTGATATCGACTCCTGCCGCTACCAAAGAGACCGCAGTCGCGTGGCGAAACTTGTGTGGGGAAACTCGTTTATCGGCCAGGGACGCAACCTTCTTGGCTGCCGCCGCCACGTATTTCTTCAACTTGAAGCGAACGCCGGATGCTCCGAGGGGGCGTCCGTAGCGGTTCACGAAGAGGCGCTCATCCTCTCTGTGGGCCTTGCGTTTCTAAAAAGGCCTTTAACAGTTCGACCGTCTCGGGCCACAGCGGACAGATTCGTTCTTTTCGCCCTTTGGAGGACACGATCAACTACAGCTAATGCCGCCGGGACGGTGAAACCTTCCGGGTTACGCATCCATACCACCCGCTGTCCGGACGAGAGTACAAGCTCGTCACGTACTGCCACGGCTGGGGAAGCCATCGCGTCTATTTCCACGACGACGCAGGCAGATTGCGGAAGATCCCTGCCTGTTGGACCGACGTTGTGGCGGACGATCCGTTTGTGGTTGTGGCTGCTGGGCGATCCGCGTTCCGCGTGGCCGATCTGCTCACGCTCGCCGATTTGATCGAGGTGCTGCAACCACGGCAGCGTCAGGGGGATCCGCGGGGTGCTGTGAATGTGTCAAGATAATTTCGCCTATCAATCCGCGGCCCAACCGGGTGACCGACGAGTTGTTCACCGGCAGCGACTTCTTCGACCCGAACGACCTCCTGCAGGTGAAATACGAAATGCTGCGTCGCGTTCATAGCGACGACTTCACGGTGAGGCGAGCAGCGCAGCTCTTTGGTTTTTCGCGTCCGTCCTTTTATCAGGCTCAGGAGACGTTCACGCGCGGTGGCCTGGGCGCGCTGGTACCGCAGAAGCGGGGACGCGCCGTGCTCACAAGCTGTCGCAAAAGATCATGGCATTTATCGAGCGGACCATCGCCGCCGATCCCGAAGCGGACTTGGTCGCCGCCGTACAGCAGAAGTTCGGCCTGTCCGTACACCGACGGAGCATCGAGCGGGCGCTGGCACGAGCGAGAAAAAAACGACGCTAGCGATGACCGGGCACGACGGCCCTGTCGATCGGACCGATGGCTCCGAGCAGGTCACGCGTTATGAAGATCTGCGTCGTCACGTGATAGGTCACGGGGGTGGGCACCGGCTGGGACTGGCGCTGTTCCATCGGGAGGGGATGAAGGCGTGGTTGGATGCGTGGTCGACCTGCACGACCCGAGACACTCGCCCACTGCGTGACGCATCAGATGCCCCCGCTTGGGCGAGGCCTCTGACGTTGTCTGACGATGTCGGCGCCGTTGTGCATTTAGTCGCCAGCATGGCGATGGCGACGCTTCAGGACGTTCCAATCATGAACAGCGGGCTACAGCAGCCCAGGGAGCTTTCCTCATGAACCGAGAGAGCAGCACCAAAAGGTCACGCCACACCACCTCAAGCGAGCCGCCTTGCTCTAC
>QHXW01000066.1 GCA_003223115.1 Acidobacteriota bacterium | reverse complement strand
CGCCTGGCCTGGGCAGAGATGAAGAAGACCATCTACAGCCTGGACCCATGGCGCCAACTGTTGCTGGCTGCCAACCGGCGATACCTGGAGTTCATCTCGACCATCGAAGAGGACAAGGCTGGCACCGACAAGCTCAACAAGATCTCTCAACCGGTGGAAGAAAACGACTGCAACTATCGCGGCTTCAACTTCTTCGATCCGCAGGACGAGAAATTATTCGAATCCCTCGTCAGCGGTGAGTTCAACATCAGTGGCTTTCAGAACAAGGATCTGCGGCGGCGGCTGAGTGACCGAAACAGCGGCCAGATTTCAAGGACCATGAAACGTCTTCGGGTTCACGGCTTGATCAAAAAGGGTTGGCCACCTACAAGTACTACCTCACCGCACTCGGCAAACAGATCATCGCCCTCGGCCTGAAGCTCAAACAACTCTACATCATCCCCACGCTCTCCGCACAACCGGCTGGCTGAAAGTCCTGCCAAGTTCGGTCAGAATCTGTTGGTATAGGTACTAACTGACGGCGAGCGCGCCGAATCCTTTCTTCGTGAGTGTTACAATCCAACTGAATCTCCTCTCGGGACTTTATTGGCTTGAGCACGCCACCACAAACCCAGTCTGCCGGTTTGAAAGCGTTCGACAATATCTTTTCGCTGAAGGGAAAAACGGCGTTCGTTGCCGGAGCAAGCCGCGGCATCGGTTTGGCCATTGCGCGAGCAATGGCCGCTGCGGGAGCTTCAGTGCTTCTGGCGTCGCGGTCGCTCGACGTGCTCGAATCTCACGCCGAGCAGTTACGCCATGAGGGGCGCCAGGCCCGCGCGCTGGAACTGGACTTCACCCGGCCGGACTCGATTCGCGCCGCCGCTGAATCGGCCGGTGAGGTCGACATTCTGGTGAATGTGTCCGGCACCAATCTCCGCAAGCCGATCGAAAAGTACACGCACCAGGAGTACGAACATATCCTGCAGACGAATTTGCACGGCATCTTCGAGCTGCTGCAACTTGTGGTCACGAAAATGATCGCTCGCGGCGCTGGCGGAAAAGTGATCAACATCGGCAGCCTGATGTCGCTCTTGGGCCTGCCGTATCTGTCCGTTTACGCGATATCAAAAAGCGGTCTGGCGGGGCTCACCAGAGTGCTGGCCGCCGAGTGGGGCCGGCACAACATCCAGGTAAACTGCATCGCCCCGGGGTTTATCATAACGGACCTAAATCGCGCCATGTGGCAGCCGCCTGAAATGGAAGTCTGGCTGCGCGGCGTTCAAGCCAGTCCACGATTAGGCCGGCCGGAGGATGTCGCGCCGATGGCCGTATTTCTTGCGAGTAAGGGAGCCGATTACGTCACGGGACAGGTCATCGCCGTGGATGGCGGTTACAGCACCACAGCCATTTGGCCCTTCGAGCCATGAGGTGGCGCAATCCCCGCGAGCAAGAGTTCGCATACTGCGTAGACGGCCTGCGTCTTGAATTTCCCGCAAAGTTGAGATTGATAGTTACTTCCGTTGTGATATTCCTCGCCTGCGCCATTGGCGCTGCACCCCAAACCTACTCGTCAGGGGAAACGGCAAAGCAGCCGCAGCCGGCGCCTGTGGAATTTGTCTGCCCCATGGATCCCGAGGTGCGCTCGAAGACGCCGGGAAAATGTCCACGGTGTGGCATGACGCTAGAGGCCAACATTCCCGAGCCTGTAGCGTATCCCACGCGCTTCAAGTTCGATCCACCCCAGATTCCGGCGGAGCGCAAAGTTCGGCTTGAGATCCAGGTAAGTGATCCGAACACCGGCAAGCCAATCAAGGAGTTTCAGATCGTTCACGAAAAGCAGATCCACCTGTTCATCGTCAGCGAAAATCTCGAGTTTTTCGCGCACGAACATCCCGATCTGGGCCCCGACGGAGTGTTTCGGTACGACATGATCCTGCCGCGGCCTGGTACTTACAAGCTGCTTGCGGACTTCTATCCGCGAGGCGGGACACCTCAGCTCATCCCGGACGTGATCACAACGTCCGGTTACTTGCGCAGCTTGACCGCTTCTATTGCGAGACCGGAGATGGACCTGAGTCCCAAGCGCGGCGAGAACTTGAACGTCGAACTCTCGGTCGAGCCGGCTCAGCCTCTCGCCGGCAAGAAGACCATGCTGTTTTTCCGACTGAATCCGAGCGAGGGTCTGGAGCCCTATCTGGGCGCGTGGTCGCACATGCTGGCGGCGAGTAACGACCTGGTCGATACCATTCATTCGCACCCGGTCTTCATCACCAAGGCTCCGGACGGGCGCGCCCAAGTGCAGTTCAACCTGTTCTTCCCACGCGATGCGATGTACCGCGTCTGGGCGCAATTTCAACGCAACGGCAAAGTGAACACCGTGGCGTTCACGGTTCCAGTTAAGAAGCTGAGATAAAAGCCTTTATGACTATGGTAAGATGACTATAGTGATGAAGCAAACAATTGCTGCCGGTGAATTCAAGTCAAAATGTCTGGGCCTCTTGGAAGAAGTCCGCCAGCAGCGCAAGGAAATCACGATTACTAAGCGCGGCAAGCTGCGCGCCTAGTTCCGGTTGACGCTGAGTGGCCCGTGATATTCGGCCGATTGAAGGGATCCGGACGCGTGCTTGGCGACATTCTGAGCACGGGTGAAGTCTGGGACGCCGATGCCTGAGGCGCCGCTTTTGCTCGACACTCTGGATTTGGATGCAGTTTGGATGGGTCAGCAGATTTTCAACGCAGGGCCGGGTGGCTGTGGAAGAGGCCGCACGCAACGGGCTGCTCCAGGGTCCGGGAGGCTCTCGCAACTCCCGGCTTGTCACTGGCACCGTTGAGTCCCGAAATTGGACTTGAGAGCAGCCGGCTGCCCAGTCAGTTTCACGGTGATCCCGCCGACCGGATACTCGTCGCCACCGCGCGCACCAGCGGAGGCCGGCTGATTACGAAGGACCGCAAGCTCCTGGAGTACGGCCGCGAGCGGCACGCGTTGATCCTAGCTGCTTAGTCCGTGCTTCAGCACACACACCTCTCGCCGGCATGGCAGGCGAATTGTTCGAGTAAATAAATGGCGAGAGGTTAACCATGCGAGCTTTTCGAAATTTTCTATTTGTTTACAGTCATCACGGCCACTGGCATATGAGCCGCCGAACGCATCGTCGAACTAGCTCCCTCGAAAATCTAGCCGAGGTCTAACTATAGCTAAAGCTAACGCGCCACTTCAACGAGGATCCGGAATTTCGGCATCGCGAAACTAGCGATCGACGAATGAAATCACAGCGGATGCGGATGCCACTGAATCAATGACAATGCGCGTGCCCTTAGGTAAAAAGACGGGGTCTCGGAACCAGTAAGTTCGCTCCCATCGCTTACGGTAGTCGCGGAGCCAGATCAGGTGTTCGACAGCGCCGCCGGGCAAATAGGCCGTAATGTCCATGGAAGCGCCGTCGGGTAAATCAAGAGGTTGGACTGCGGCCGCGCGTGCGTTCTGCGCCAGAGTCAGGGGAACTGAGTTCCGGATCACGAGGGTCCGCACCGAACTCAGTGCGGGTGGTGGATTTTTTTTCAAGGATTCGAAATTCGGCTTCGGCAGATAAATTGGATCGTCTTCCGGTGCGCCGCCTTCAGCCCAGTTCACAATCATCTCGACCTCGAGCGAGGTGAGGCTCGGATCATCGCGAAACGCTCCGACACCCTGAACAGCACCCCAGGGCGGCATCCGCCGTTCCAACACTTCTTCGCGAATGGCGGTAGCCCAGGGGCGGGCTTCCTCGTAGCTCACGAGTGACATGGCGACGCCTCCTTCGCGGTGGCAGCTTATACAGCGCTTGTAGATGATGCGCGAAATTTCCTGCGTCCAGGTGAGCTTGGTCGTGATGGGGTCGTGCGCTAGCGCTACTGGAACGAGGCTCAGGCCGGCGACGATAATTAAAGCAAATGCGTTTTTGATCTCCACGTGACCCTACACCGTCTCGCCTCGCACCAAATCTTCGTAATTCTCGCGGGTGCGGATGATGCGCCACTTTTTTCCTTCCACCAGGATCTCCGGCGGCCGGCGGCGCGAATTATAGTTTGATGACAGCACAAAGCCGTAAGCACCGGCAGTCATGACGGCCAGAAAATCTCCGGGCGCAACATTCGCCATCTCGCGGCCATGCGCCAGAAAATCTCCGGTCTCACAGACCGGCCCCACCACATCCCCGGTGATTGGCGGACGATCGGTCTTTCGCAGCGGAATGATGTCATGATGCGACCGATAGAGCGCGGGGCGGATGAGGTCGTTCATAGCCGCGTCGACTACGACGAATTCTTTGTGCGCGGTGCGCTTGCGGTAAAGCACCCGCGTCACCAGCACGCCGGCGGGACCCACGATTGACCGGCCAGGCTCGACCATCACGGTGAATCCCCTGCCCTCAACGCGTTTGCGGATGCAGTCAAGAAACCCGCGAATCTCGGGCGGCTGGTCGGCCGACTGATAGGCCACGCCGAGGCCGCCGCCGAAATCCAGATGCGCGATGCCGTGGCCCGCGGAGCGCAGACGCTGAGCCAGCGCCACCACCTTGTCCACGGCCAAAAGAATTGGACTGGTATTGAGCAATTGGGAACCGATGTGACAGCTCACGCCGCGTGCGTCTAGATTTCGAAAGGCGCGGGCCCGCTCATAAACAGTTTCGGCTTCGTGAATATCGATGCCAAACTTGTGCTCGCGCAGCCCGGTGGAAATGTACGGGTGAGTCTTGGCATCGACGTCCGGATTCACGCGAAGTGAGAAACTCGCTCGCACGCCGCGCCGCGCGGCCAGAGAATCGATGAGTGCCAGTTCGGCCTCCGATTCGCAGTTGAAACTGTGAATCTCCTCGCTTAAAGCGTATTCGATTTCTTCGGCGGTCTTGCCGACGCCTGAAAAAACTACCTGATCCGGATCGCCACCAGCCTTGAGCACGCGAAATAACTCGCCGCCCGAAACAATATCGAAACCCGAGCCGGCTTGCGCCAGCAACGCCAGGATGCCGACGGTAGAATTCGCCTTCACCGAATAGCAGACGTTGTGCGGAAGATCGCCGAGCGCCTCATCATAGGCTTGAAAGTTATCCAGAATCATCTGGCTCGAGTAGATGTAACAGGGCGTGCCGGCGCGTTGAGCGATGTCAGCCAGGGCCACATCTTCGCAATAAAGCGAGTGATCGAGATAGGAGAACATCTTTCGATTACGCTCCCGAGGCCTTCTCCCGATGCACTGCATCCAGAACGCCGTTGACGAACTGCACGGATTCCTCTGTCGAAAAGCGACGAGCCAGTTCCAGCGCTTCGTCGATCACCACGGCCGGGGGCGTGCCCGTGTGATTCATTTCGTAAATCGCAAGGCGCAGAATATTGCGGTCCACAGACGGCATACGCTCCAGGCGCCAGTGCTCGGCATGGCTGGTAATCACAGAATCGATCTCCTCGATCTTTTCCACCGTGCCGCGAACCAACTGATCTAGGAATTCATCGCGCGGCGGGCGCACCGGCGTCTCCTCGGAATAGAGCGTCTGAAAGAACGCCTCGATCGAATCATCGATCGACTGCTTGCGCATATCCCACTGGTAGAGAATCTGCAGCGCGCGCTGTCTGGATTTGCGGCGGGAAGCCATGCTACGCGGAAGGGTCGCGGAGCCGGCGCATTAGATTAGCCATCTCAATCGCGGTCGTGGCAGCCTCGAACCCTTTATTCCCACTCTTGGCGCCTGAGCGGTCCACCGCCTGCTCGATGGTGTTGCACGTCAGCACACCGAAGCCCACCGGAATTCCCGTCCCCGCCGCCGTCTCGGCCAGACCGCGCGCGGCTTCACCTGCTACGTAATCGAAATGCGGCGTTTCACCTCGAATCACCGCACCCAAAGCAATGATTGCGTCGTGGCGTTTCTGCCGGGCCAGCTCACGCGCCACAATCGGCATTTCCCACGAGCCGGGCACCTTCACAATTTCAATATTGTCCG
>QHXW01000065.1 GCA_003223115.1 Acidobacteriota bacterium | reverse complement strand
GTACAGGCATACCGACAGTATAGATAGGAACTGCAGAAATGTCACTATATTCTGCGAGATTGTCACTGTATTATGCGATATTCCATAAGCTTAACCGCGGGTCTATCGGAGGGGGCGGGACATTGCCAGTCGAGTTGAGACTCATTCCAGGCCCGGGCGCTTGAGAACATATACCCTTTCGGCCCGTTCCATTTCTGCCGACGCTCTACGATCCAGCGCTGCAATGCCCTACCGGCGACGTGATACACTTTGCCGGCTGTAACCACCTCAAAAACAGTCGCCAAGCGCGTTCCTTTTTCGCTTCAACGACGGCGTCGTAGGTCGAATCTGACAGGACATCCAGGCTGTGACGGTGGCCGTCTGGATCGGTGACGGTCACGGTGCACTATCTGCTCACGAAAAGCAGTGTAACGCATAGGCGAACAAAAGGAGAATACCGGTTTGGGGCTAGCTTGCCATCGCTCTTATGCCATTGAAGGGCTGCCATGGATCTCGAATGATTTCCCACGGCCGCGATCAGCGAACCGACGTCTGGGCCGGCATCAACGAGTCAATGGCTTTCAGCACGTTTTCCGGACGAGCGCGGATGCGTAAGTCGTCAGTCAGGTTCACCCAGCGTATGGCGCCGGTCGAATCCACCAGGAACTCCGCAGGCCGTGCGATATCGCGGCCCTCTTCCCCTGCGCCTGCATGAAGCACGCCGTAGCGGCGAATCACCTCGGCTTTAGGGTCGGAGAGAAATGTGTAGCTGTAACCCTGGCTGGCGCGGAGTTTGCGCGAATCTTCAGGGGAATCGACGCTGATGGCCGTCACCTCGACATGGCGCGCGCGAAACTCTGCGAGGTGATGCTCAAAACTCCGTAACTCGGAGTTGCAGAATGGTCACCAGTATCCACGGTAGAAAACCAATACCACCGCGCGATTTCCAGCCAGCATCCCGGAAAGGCTCACCGGCTTGCCATTGGCATCGGGAAGTGAAAAGGCGGGCGCTGGCTGGCCGGCACGCGGAGCCGTGTTCGACGCCGGCAGATTTTTGGCCAGCACGAAATTGAACACACAGAACAGGACAAAAACGGCGAGGCTAAGCACGCCCAGAATCGCTCCACTCACTTTGCCGCGGTAGAGCTCCGGATCGCCGTACGCCCGTTTCAATCCGACGCTCAGCAATGCGCCAGCCGCGGCAAAGAGAAGTAGGTTTAGCCACGGGAAGTCGCGCGTGGACGGAAATCGAAGGAAGTAGAAGTAGTAGCTCAGAAACGCCACCAGCGTCAGGGCAAACCCGGTCCATACGAAAGCATTCGAGCGACGCTTCATTCCGTTATCTTCTCGCAGTGGCGGGTCTTGGTGTAAGCCAGCGGGCGGCCAGAGACCGGACGGGCAGGAGTGCTGATCCCACTCGGCCGGCGGAAGCCCGGATACAACGCGGGTCGCGACGCCTGTCGACACTGGCTGCCGTGATGGAGAATGGGCACCGCTCGCTCATGGTCGCGGCTCCGTGTGGGCGAAGTTGGTGAACGAAGCTGACAGGCGGAAACGCCTGTGCAACCTCCGGGAATGTTAGGCTTTCGTTTTCATGTCTCACAACAATTTCGATCTCGCTGCGGCCGCGCGCGAGGAGATGATCGAGCACGGATTCGACCCTGATTTTCCGCAGGCGGTCGAGCAACAGGTGACGGAAATTGCGGCGAATCCGCCCGCGACCAACGGGGCCGTTCGCGATCTCCGGCAACTTTTGTGGTCTTCGATTGACAACGACAGCTCGCGCGATCTCGATCAGATTGAAGTAGCTGAGCGGGTGGACGGCGGGATCCGGATCATGGTGGGGATCGCGGATGTCGATTTCCGCGTGAAGACCGGCACGCCCGTGGATCAGCATGCCGCGAAGAACACGACCTCGGTTTACACAGGGATCCGAACGTTTTCGATGCTACCGGAGCAGCTATCTACCGATCTGACTTCGCTCAATGAAGAGGCCGACCGCCTGGCCGTTGTTGTAGAGATGGTGGTCGATGCCGATGGGGAGGTCTCTCGCACGAATATTTCGCGTGCGACGATTCGCAACCGCGCGCAGTTGACCTACAACGGCGTGGGTCCCTGGCTCGAGGCTAAGGCTGCCGCTCCCGCCAAGGTTGCGGCATCACCCGATCTCCAGGCGCAATTGAAATTACAGGATGAAGCGGCGCAAGCCCTGCGGCAGGCGCGGAGCAAAATGGGCGCGCTCAACTTTGACCGCGTCGAGCCCGAGGTCCTCATTGTCGATGGAAAAGTTCAGGGCATTGGCACCCGCCAAAAGAACCGCGCAGGCGAATTGATCGAAGATTTCATGATCGCCGCCAACGGAGTGATGGCGCGTGCGTTCAGCGACGCGAAAGTCTCTTCCATCCGGCGCGTGGTGAAGACTCCCGAACGCTGGCCCCGCATCGTCGACCTCGCGAAACAGCACGGAGTAAATTTACCGCAGCAGCCTGACGCCAGAGCCCTGAACGTTTTCTTGCAAAAGCGCAGAAGTGAAGATCCAGCGCATTATTCCGACCTCTCGCTCGCAGTGATCAAACTGATGGGTCCGGGTGAATACGTGCTTCTGCGCCCCGGTGATCCTGGCGAAGGACATTTCGGGCTGGCGGTGCACGATTACGCGCATTCGACTGCGCCGAACCGCCGTTTCTCCGATCTGGTGACGCAACGATTGATCAAAGCCCTGATGGCCAAACAGTCGCCATCTTACGCGGAGGGTCAACTGGCCTCCATCGCACAAAACTGCACGCTCAGAGAAGACGCAGCGCGCTCGGTCGAGCGTGCCATGCACAAGCGCATCGCCGCGGTGGCGCTCCGGAATCAGATCGGCAAGACGTTTTCCGCAGTGGTGACGGGCGTGACCCCGAAGGGCGTTTTTGTCCGCATCCTGAATCCGCCGGCAGAAGGCTTGCTGGCTCAAGGCGCAGACGGTGTGGATGTGGGCGACCGGCTTCAGGTAAAGCTACTGAGCACCAATCCACAACGCGGTTATATCGATTTTGGCAGATAGCGGCGTTTCCCGACCACGGCCCACCGGCCGCGACCACATCAGGCTACCACATCAGGCTCCCACCGAGGCCGCCCTTGCGACTTGCTAGAATACACCTCGCAATGCGTTCCATCCGATTCTTCGTCGTTATCTTAGGCGCCACTTTATTCGCCACTGCCGCATCGATCGCTCCAGCCGCCGAGCAGCATTTACTGTATGTGGCTGAGCCCGGGATTCGCAATTACGTTCAGCACGGCGGTATTGGCGTACTGGTTTTCGATATCGATCACGGCTACAAGTTCGTGAAGCGCATTCCGACGTGGAAAACGCCAGCGGGAAAAGAGCCCGAGAACGTCAAGGGCATCGCCGCCAGCGCAAAAACGGGCCGGCTCTATGTCACGACGTTCAGCCGTATGGCAGCGTTCGATATCGGCACGGGCGACAAGATCTGGGATCGGGCCTATGAAGGGGGATGCGACCGCATGGCGCTCTCACCCGATGGCAGGATCCTCTACGTGCCGTCGTTCGAGGGGCCGCGCTGGCATGTAGTCGACGCAGACACCGGCGATGTGATTGCGAAAGTCGAACCCAAATCCGGTTCTCACAATACGATCTATTCGCTGGACGGCTCGCGCGTGTATCTGGCAGGTCTGCGGTCGCCATTTCTGTCGGTCGCCGATACCAAGACTCACACCGTGGTCAAAACGGTCGGCCCGTTTTCAAAACCGATCCGCCCGTTTACGGTGAACGGGCGTGGGACGCTGGTGTTCGTCAATTTGAATGAGCTGCCGGGCTTCGAAGTGGGTGATCTCGAGACCGGGAAAGTTTTGCACCGCGTCGAATTTGAGGGCTACCAGCCAGGTCCATTAAAGAGGCACGGCTGCCCCAGCCACGGTATCGCGTTGACGCCCGACGAAAAGGAATTGTGGGTTGTGGATGGCGCAAACAATTGCGTGCATGTATTTGACGCGACGGTGATGCCTCCCAGGCAGGCGGCCACTATCCACGTGCGCGACTTTCCCGGTTGGATCAGCTTCAGCATCGACGGACGCCAGGCGTATTCTTCGACCGGCGAGATCATCGATACCGGCTCCCGGAAAATTGTGGCCACGCTAGCGGACGAAACAGGCAGACAGGTGCAGAGCGAAAAGCAGCTCGAAATCGTGTTCGATGACGGCAAAGTGGTTCGAGCTGGGAATCAATTCGGCATCGGGATGAAGCGCTAATTAGGAGAACTGGCTAACTTAGGGCGTACGCCTGTAGTCTAATGTTCTGATCCACCCGGGAGGAGTCGTGCATATTCTGCTACAGGATCTGCGGTATGCCCTTCGCATGCGGCGCAAAGCTCCGGCATTCACTCTGGTGGCCGCGGGGTCCCTAGCCATCGGGATCGGCGCCAACACCGGCATCTTCAGTGTGGCGAATGCGCTGCTGTTCCGTCCTCTGCCATACGCTCATCCGGAAAGGCTAGTCATCCTCTGGCTACGCTCGACGGGGCTCAACATTCCGGAGGACTGGCCCTCGCCCGGACAATACCTCGAATCAAGCAGCAGAATCACGTGTTCGACGAGATTGCGATCGCCATCGGCGACAGCTTCAACGTAACCGGCCGGACGCCCGAGCGAATCGAGGGAACGCGCGTCTCCTCGTCACTGCTCCCTATGCTGGGGGCGAAGCCGCTTCTCGAGCGCGTTTTCATGCCGGATGAAGACCGGCCCGGCAAGACGCCGTCCGTGGTTCTCTCTTTCGGCCTCTGGAAGCGCATGTTTGGAGCCGGCCCGAACGTGATTGGGAAGCCGATCTCACTGGACCGGAAGAGCCACACGATTGTGGGAGTGCTGCCTGCGAGCTTTTTGCTCAACCGCGAGGCGATGCCGACTGTGGCGGGCAATGAGAGAAGCGATATATTCTTGCCGCTGCCCATGAGTGACGCGGAACTGCACAACCGCGGTAGCGAGAACTACAACATCATGGCGTGCCTGAAACCCGGTGTTTCACCGACTCAGGCGCAAGCAGCTATCGATGTGATTGCGGCCCACATCCGAGAGCAGGATCGCCGCGACCCCACATTCACCATCAGTGTTGTCCCGCTTCTCGATGAGAGGTGGTGGGAAACGTCCAGCGCGCGCTGGTTATTTTTCTGGGCTCGGTCACCCGGGTGCTGCTCATCGCGTGCGCCAATGTGGCAAACCTGCTGCTCTCACGGGCCACGGCGCGTGAAAAAGAACTCGCTATACGAACGGCTCTGGGCGCTGGAAGGGCGCGCCTGCTGCGCCAGCTCCTTACCGAAAGCGTGCTGCTGGGCCTTCTCGGCAGGGTGGGCGGCCTGTTCATCGGATTGTGGAGCCTGCACGTGCTGCGCGTGACCAATCCCGGCAACATCCCGAGGATGACGGAAATCGGGATTGACGGCCGCGTGCTTGGCTTTCACTCTGGCTCTTTCGATTCTGACGGGAATTCTATTTGGGCTGGCCCCCGCATGGCGCACCGCGCGTATCGACCTGAACAGCACGCTCAAGGAAGGCGGCCGCAGTTCACTCGGCGGCGGCAGCGTCTGGGCACGCCGTCACAATACGCGCAGTTTCCTGGTGATCGGTGAAATCGCGGTGTCGTTGATGCTGCTGATCGGCGCAGGCCTGCTGATCCGTAGTTTCGCGCGGCTGCAAAGAGTAAATCCGGGCTTCACAGCCGAGAACGTGATTTCCTTCCGGCTGGCTTTGCCGGAAGATAAATATCCCAATCCGCAGACGGTGCTGGCGTTTTTTCACCAACTGGGCGAGCGGATTGAGCACCTGCCAGGGGTGCGAGCGCAAGGAGCCACTTCGACTCTCCCGCTAACGGCCGCCGTCGGATGGGGCAGCATGACCGTGGAGGGTTATATCCCGCCCAAGAACCAGCCGGAGCTGCAGGTTGACCAGCGTATCGCCAGTGCCAGCTATTTCCAGGCAATGCAAATTCCACTTCGTGCGGGCCGGTTCTTCTCCGAGCATGATGCGCGCGAAGCTCCGCGAGTGGCCATCGTGGATGAGAGGACGGCCCAGCGTTTTTGGCCCAACCAGGATCCAATCGGTAAGCGGATCCATCCAGGCGGGCCGCGGCCAGATGCCAAATGGCTCACCGTGGCGGGTGTCGTCGGGAACGTGAAGCAATACGGCCTCGAAACGGAGAGCCGCATGGTGGTCTACTACCCGCATTCCCAGGAGGCGGCGATCGGCGGGCTGTACGTGGTGGCGCGTACGAGTGGGGATCCGGAAGCGCTGGCCGGCGCCATTACACGGGAAGTCAGCGCACTCGATTCGGATTTGCCGATTTATGACGTCCGCACCATGATGGACCGGCTGCATGCGTCACTCGGGCGGCAGAGATTTTCCATGATCGTGCTCGGTGTGTTTGCAGCTTTTGCGCTGATTCTCGCCGCCGTCGGCATTTATGGCGTCATGGCGTATCTAGCTAGTTTCTGTCGCTAAACCATTGATAATAGCCAGGTTATCTAATGGCGATCGACACACTTCGCCTCGGTTAGTTTCATCTATAACTATGAAGCCGATGGAGAGCCTATGGGGCTCGTGCGGAGCATCGAACTTGGCGGTGGACCACTCTGTACAGGAACGGGAGGCTGATGCGGACGCACTTCCCCCATGCAGGGGCCGAGGATGACTGCGCTAGGGAGAAAATCATGCTGCCTTGTTGGCGCGCGCCGGTTGGCCGTCCCGCAACATCGCGGCGATCCGCAGCAGGTTGTTGGCCAGTACCGCCGCGCCCACCAGCACCTCGAAGCGCTCGCGGCCTTTGGCGCGGCATCGCTTCATCCCGCGGCCGCGAAATAGCACCGAGATGCGACCCTCGATGCCGACGCGAAAGCGTTGGCCCTTTTTGAACGCCCGGCTGCGCTCCAGGGTTTCTCGCTCGGCGGTCTTCTGTCCCCCGCGCTGCGGAATGCACACCTGACTCACTCCAGCCTGCTGGCACTCATCCCAATTCTCGGCGCTGTAAAAGCCCCGATCGCCGGCGTACAACTCGGGAGCGCAGTGGAAGACTTGCCGATGACGATCCAGCGAAGTCTTCACTGGGGTGGTGTCGGCGGGATTGCCCTCCAGCACTTGGTTGTCAAGCCTTGAAGCGAGCATCGCCGATATGCCAGGGCGGGCGGGCCTCGATCCTCAAATTTGTTCTGCGCGCGCGAAGCCGCTGAACCGACAGCGAAAGCATGAGGAGACGGCAAGCATCAGTCCGCCACCCTCCCTATCTAAGTATTGTTCAATCAATGACTTATGGGTTTCGCGACAGAAACTAGCTGGTGAACCAGGGCACGCAAGAGATCGGCATTCGCATGGCCTTAGGAGCTGAGCAAGCAAGTATTCGCGCGCTGGTCATTCGGCAGGCGATGCTGCTGGCATTCGCCGGCGTGGCTCTCGGCCTGGCGGGGGCGTTTGCGCTCACGCGCGTCATGGCCAGCCTGCTTTTTGGAGTCAGCGCCACCGACGCCGCGACCTTTTCGCTGATCTCGCTGGTGCTGGTGGGCGTCGCACTGGTGGCCAGCTACATCCCGGCGCGACGAGCCACGCGCGTAGACCCGTTGGTGGCACTGCGATACGAATGAAGCGCTGAACCGCGACCCAACGGAGCGGAAGCTTCCACGACCACAAATCACCAGGCTGGAGGCCTATTCCACCAGCGCCCAATCAGCTCACGCCGTTTTTTCCTGGAACAGCAGCGACGCGAACTCGGCCAGATTGCGCCGCCAGACCATCCAGGTGTGTTGGCCCGGCGTTTCGATGTCGGCGTGGCGGATATCTTTGGACTTGAGCCACTCGCGGAACTTGCGGTTGATTTCGATCAGCCGGTCCTCGGTGCCGCAGGCGATCCACAGCAGGCGTAGCTGCTCATTGGCGTTTGAGCCGAGCGACGGAAACGCGGCGTTGAAATCTTCGCTCAGGCCGCCGGAACTGAAAGCCCCGATCCAGGCGAACCGGTCGAGGGTGTTCAGTCCAGTCAAGAGAGACTCGGAGCCGCCCATGGAGAGTCCCGCGATGGCACGCGAATTTCGATCCTTGGAAACTCGATACATCTTTTCGATTTGCGGCATCACTTCCGTCAGCAGAGCTTCCCGGAACTTACTAAAGTTCCTTTCCACCAGACTCCGATCGCGCCAGGACGGACCGGTGCGTGAGAGGATCTCCGGTGCGCCATAACCCAGTGTCATGACGATCAGCATGGGCTTTGCCTTGCCCTGCGCGATCAGGTTGTCCAGAATCACATTCGCCCGTCCCACCGCAGTCCAGCCGCTCGCGTCATCGCTGAAACCGTGCAGCAGATAGAGTGTGGGGTAAAGCTTCTTGGCCGTGGAATCGTAACCGGGCGGAGTGTAGACGTAAAAGTCCCGATCGTCGCCGACAATGCCCGATCGATAGAAGTGACGGTGGATTTCGCCGTGTGGAACATCGTTGACCTCCCAGGGGAGCGCCGCCGGCCCGGGTATGTGCACTTCGCTTTGTGTGTTGAGCAGGTTGGGTTTCATCAAAAAGTTGGATGGGTCAATGAGACCCACGCCATCCGCGACGAAGGAGTAACCGTAGAAATCCGGCTCGAGTGGAGCGGTAGTGAGGCTCCAGATGCCCTGCTCGTCCTTTTGCATGGGCATGGGCTTGGCGCCTTCGAGGCCTAGCAGAACTTCTTTCGCGTTGGGATCGCGAAAGCGGAACGTAACGCTGTGATCGGGATGAACCTCCGGCGAAGCGATCGGCTCCGGGCGCTGGGCGAAGCCGGCGGTTGCGAAGGCCGAGAAAAGAAACAGCAAGGTGCGGCTCATAATTGGAGTCCTGTCTTAATGTCCTGACTAAACCTGGATTTCCATTGTAGATCCGCACGAGCCGGGGAGCCGATTCCATTGAGACATCAGGAGCTGCTCGTCGATGCGTCTATCGGCCGTTGATTACAGGTTGGAACCGCGATTACGAGTTGGAACGGCAGCCGCGCGGCGCCATTTTCTGCTAAAATTGCATTTCACCTCCCCAGTCAGGCCATCTCATGAGATTTGGTGTTGTCGTCTTTCCCGGCAGCAATTGCGACCACGATGCTTGGTTCGCAGTGCGCCAAAACCTCGGCCAGCAGGCCGAATTTGTGTGGCATGACTCGGAACGTTTGGGTAATTTAGACGCCATCATTTTGCCCGGCGGGTTTTCTTACGGCGATTATCTGCGCTGCGGGGCCATTGCGAAATTTTCGCCGGTGATGCGCGCCGTAAAAAAATTTGCTGCCGACGGCGGGCTGGTGCTGGGCATCTGCAATGGTTTCCAGATCCTGGTGGAAGCCAGCCTGCTGCCGGGCGCTCTGCTGCGGAATCGCGGGCTCAAGTTCATTTGCCGCGAGCTACGCCTGAGAACTGAAACCACGGACTCGCCGTTCACCGGCGCAGCCGAAAAGGGGCAACTTCTGCGTGTTCCCATCGCACATGGCGAAGGCTGCTATATCGCCGACGAACGCACTCTGGACGAACTCGAAGCCGAAGATCGCGTGGTGTTTCGCTACCTGGACAATCCCAATGGTTCGGAGCGAGACATTGCAGGGATTCTGAACCGCGAGCGCAACGTGATGGGCATGATGCCGCATCCGGAAAGGGCGTCGGATCCGCTCATGGGATCGACCGACGGCCTGGTCGTTTTCCGGTCCATGGTCTCGGCCCTGGCGCTTCAACTGTGAGGCGTTCCTCACTCTTTCACGCATGACTACGATCACACCAGACCTGATCGCCACGCATCAGTTGACCGAGGCGGAGTACGACAAAATCGTCCGCATCCTGGGCCGCGAGCCCTCCTACACCGAACTCGGCATCTTCAGCGTCATGTGGAGCGAGCACTGCTCGTACAAGAGCTCGCGCCTGCATTTGAGAAAGCTTCCCACGCGCGGCAAATACGTCGTCCAGGGGCCTGGAGAGAATGCTGGAATCGTGGACATCGGCTCGGGTTACGTGGCCGCATTCAAGATCGAATCTCACAACCACCCGAGCTTTATTGAGCCCTTTCAAGGCGCTGCCACCGGTGTGGGCGGCATCTTGCGTGACATTTTCACCATGGGTGCGCGGCCCATTGCCGTAATGGACGCGCTTCGCTTCGGACACATTGACGACCCGGGAAACGGTCGGCGCAACCGCCGCATTCTGGAGGGCGTAGTCTCGGGCATCGCGCATTACGGCAACTGCTTCGGCGTTCCAACCGTGGGCGGCGAGTGCGTTTTTGAGTCCTGCTATAACGGCAATCCGCTGGTGAACGTTTTTGCTCTGGGCGTGGCGAAACGCAACGAAATTTTTTACGCGCGCGCGGCCGGCATCGGTAACCCGGTGATCTACGTAGGCGCGAAGACTGGACGCGACGGCATCCATGGCGCGTCGATGGCCTCGGCTGAGTTCACCGAAGAATCCAAGCAGAAGCGGCCCAATGTACAGGTTGGCGATCCGTTTCTCGAAAAACTGCTGCTCGAGGCCTGCCTGGAAGCCATGCAGACCGGCGCCATCGTGGGAATTCAGGACATGGGCGCGGCGGGGCTGACCTGTTCCACATGCGAGATGGGCAGCCGCGGCGGTACCGGCATCGAGATCGAGCTCGACCGCGTGCCGCAGCGTGAAAGCGGCATGTCCCCGTACGAGATCATGCTGTCGGAATCGCAGGAACGCATGCTCCTGGTGGCCGAGAAGGGCCGTGAAAGCGAGATTGTTCGTGTTTTCAAGAAATGGGGCCTGGACGCGGTAACCGTCGGCAGTGTTACCCCAGATGGACTGCTGCGCGTCAAACACCATGGGGAGACAGTGGCAGAGATTCCCAATCAGCAGCTCGCAGACAGCGCCCCATTGTACGACCGGCCTCACACGCTGCCGCCGCGGACCGCGCCCATTGAAGGACCAGAGTTTGCGAGCAAGGATTTGGTCGGCGATCTGGAAAGGCTTCTCGCGTCGGGCGACGTCTGCTCGAAGCGCTGGATCTGGGAGCAGTACGATTACCAGGTCCGCACCAACACGTTGGCGGGGCCAGGCGCGGATGCTGCGATTCTGCGGTTGAAAGAGACCGGCGAGTCCCTGGCTATGGCTCTTGATGGAAATGCCCGTTACTGCTATCTTTCGCCGCGCGAAGGGACCAGGCTGATTGTGGCGGAGTGCTGCAGGAATCTGGCGGTGGCAGGGGCGGAGCCGGTGGGCGCGACCAACAATTTGAATTTCGGCAATCCCGAGAGGCCCGAAGTGATGGCGCAGCTTGTGGAATCGATCGAAGGCATGGCCGAGGCCTGTCGCCACTTCGATGTGCCCATCACCGGCGGGAATGTGAGCCTTTACAACGAGACGCTGGGCGAGGGCATCTGGCCCACCCCGGTGATCGGAGTGGTCGGGCGCATCAAGACCGCGGCCCCGGTGACCATTACTTTTAAATCGCCCGATCGTGAGATTCTGCTGGTCGGCGGGCTGGGGCGCTGTGACCTGAGGCGATTCGGCGGCACACAGTATGCGAAAGTCGTTTTGAAAGACCTTTGGGGCCTGTCGCCGGAGCTCGATCTGGATTATGAGAAGCGCGCGCAGGCTGCGGTTCGCGACATCGTACGGGCGGGATTGGCGGAATCAGCGCACGACCTGAGCGATGGCGGCTTGGCTGTCGCGCTGGCTGAATGCTCGTTCGGAGGCGTGGGATGCAGCGTGGATCTCGCGCAGGCGCTCGGGGGCGTCACTGAACTTCGGCCGGAATTCCTGTTGTTTCACGAAGGCCCGTCGCGAGTCTTGATTTCGACGGCGCAGGCCGAAAAAGTGGAGGCTATCGCCAGCCGCTACAACGTGGAATCGCCGCGCATCGGCGTTACTACCAAAGATCGCTTGCGGATTCGGAGGGGTGGGGACACATTGATTGATGTCGGGGTTCTGCAGCTTCGCGACATCTGGGAGCAGGCGCTTGAAAAACTTCTCGAGCATGGACATGTTTGACAAGTTTCACGACGAGTGCGGCGTGGTGGCCATCTACGGCCATCCTGAGGCGGCCAAGCTGGCCTATCTGGGCCTCTACGCGCTGCAGCATCGCGGCCAGGAAAGCGCGGGCATCTGCTCGAGCGACGGCATCGAACTGCGCTGTGAGAAGTCCATGGGGCACGTGGCCGACATTTTCACGCCTGCGGTGCTCGCGGGGTTGCCGGGCGAACTGGCCATCGGTCACACGCGCTATTCAACCGCGGGCGATACTGCGCTGCTGAATGCGCAGCCGTTCTCGGTGGCTTCTCATAAGGGCCGCATTGCGGTGGCGCACAATGGCAATATCACCAACGCCGGCGAACTGCGGCGGGACCTGGAGTGCCGCGGAGCCATTTTTCAATCCAACAGCGATACCGAAGTGATCCTGCACCTGGTGGCGCATTCGCGTGAGAAGACGTTCTCGGGCGCGCTGCGGGACGCCATGCTGCAGCTCGAAGGCGCCTTCTCGCTCGTGTTCCTGGCGGAAGACCGAGTGATTGTGGCGCGCGATCCGCATGGGTTCCGGCCTTTGGCTACGGGGCAGATGGAGTTCTCAGGTGGACGCATCGCGCATGTCTTCGCCTCCGAGACCTGCGCCTTCGATCTGATCGGTGCGGTGTACCTGAACGATGTCCAGCCCGGTGAAATGGCGATCGTCGGTCCTGAAGGCGTTACTCGGGAACGCTTCGCGCCCGAGCAGCCGCATTCGCACTGCGTATTTGAGCACGTCTACTTTTCCCGGCCTGATTCGATTGTCTTCGAGCGATCCGTACAGGAATCGCGCGAGATGCTGGGACGCCTGCTGGCGCGCGAGGCTCCGGCCGACGCCGATCTTGTGGTGCCGGTGCCGGACTCGGGGGTGCCCGCGGCCATCGGGTATGCGGATGAATCGGGCCTGCCCTTCCGCCAGGCGCTGATCCGCAACCATTACGTCGGCCGGACGTTTATCGAACCCTCGCAGGCTATTCGCGATTTTGGCGTGAAACTGAAGTTGAATCCCGTGCGTGCGCTGCTCGAGGGAAAACGCGTCATTCTGGTGGATGACTCGATTGTGCGCGGCACCACCTCGCGGAAGATCGTCCGCATGGTGCGCCAGGCGGGAGCGCGCGAAGTGCACGTGCGCATCTCCTGCCCGCCGACCGTATCGCCGTGCTTCTACGGCATGGATACTCCGACCAAGAATGAGCTGATCGGGGCCAACAACACCGTCGAGGAAATTCGCCGCTTCATCGAAGCCGATTCGCTGGCGTATCTGTCGCTGGGCTCGCTGCGCAAAGCCGTAGCCGATACTAAGCAGGATTACTGCTACGCCTGCTACACCGGCGACTATCCTACCGAGCTAATCAATATCGAAGAATTGATGTCGGCGAAAAAGCGGGGCTAGATTCGCGCGACAAACTTCTACAGCAGCCGGTCGAGAATTTCAGCCGGCACTTGCGCACGGAGCCGCGGGTATTTTTCCAGAAGCCGCGATATATCAGCCAAGTCTTTTTGACGCTTGCTGGCGCGACGCTCCGGGTCCATTGCGGCCCAGATTTTTCCTGTGAGCACGTCTTCCAATTGCGCGACAGGCAGTTGAACACCAAGCACGTCTTGTACTTCGGCTTTATTCACAAATTCCGAATAGCGCGGATCGGTCTGGATCTGAATTCGCAGTTGGGAACCGGCCGCCGATGCATTCAAACTGTGCGGAAATCGTTTGACCGTGAAATGCTCGCGCAACAAACGCTCCACCTCGGACATTTGCTCCGCTGCAATTGCAAGGTCCAGGTCTAAACTGACAACCGGTTCCACGTAGGCGTTCACTCCCTGTCCGCCGATGACGCAGTACTTAATGCTTTGCTGGCTCAAAAGAGAGAGCAGTGATTCCAGCAGGTTTGCGTGATCCACGGTAATGCTCTTCCAAAACTCCAGAGCCTGCATGCTGAATGCATAGCATTGTAACGCGCAACATACTCGCCAGGCGCGCTGAGACATCGACCCGGTGAGAGCCAGTCTTGCAACTATGAAGGTACGGTCGTCAGGCTTTCACGAACGCCCGGATTGCATCTCAGCGATCATTTGGTCGATGTCGGCCGTGGGAGCGCCGAGTGAAGCCAGGCGCATCAACGGATCCAAAGGTACGGATTTAGCAATGGAACGCCGCTCGAGAGCATCCTCAATCGCACTGCGAACCCAAGCGCCCTTAGAAGTCCGGCTTCGATGCGCCGCCTCCCGGATACGTGCTTGAAGTTCTTCAGAAATTAGAATTTGGAGCCGGTGACTCATATCAATATGCTAACAGCCGTCGACTTACTCACCGTCGTCCGCAGTCACCTTCAGCACCGCAAGAAACGCTTCTTGCGGGATTTCGACGCGGCCCACGCGCTTCATGCGCTTCTTTCCGGCCTTTTGCTTTTCCAGTAGTTTGCGCTTGCGCGAAATGTCACCGCCGTAGCATTTGGCCAGCACGTTTTTTCGCATGGCCGGGATATTCTCGCGCGCGATGATTTTGTTGCCGATACCGGCCTGCAGCGCCACCTCGAACATCTGCCGCGGGATCAGCTTGCGCATGCGGTCAATCAGTATCTTGCCGCGGTCGTAAGCGAAATCTTTGTGCACAATGATGGTGAGTGCGTCCACCGGCTCGCCCGCCACAAGCACATCCAGTTTCACCATGAGTGAAACGCGATAACCGGCGAAGTGGTAATCGAGCGATGCGTAGCCGCGCGAGGCCGATTTCAGCCGATCGTAAAAATCCAGCACGATTTCGTTTAGCGGCAGCTCGTATCCGAGTAACACTCGGCCTCCACCGATGTGTTCGAATCTTTTCTGCGTCCCGCGTTTTTCTTCGAGCAGCGCCAGGATGCCTCCCAGATACTCTTCGCGAGTGATCACGGTGGCATCAATGATGGGCTCTTCGATCTGCTTGATCTCGGCAGGATCCGGGAACTTGGTAGGGTTATCAACCTCGAGCACCTCGTCTCGAGTGGTAGTAATGCGGTAGCGCACGCTGGGAGCGGTGGTGATGAGGTCGATGTTGAACTCGCGTTCCAGGCGCTCCTGCACGATTTCCAGATGCAGTAGACCCAGAAATCCGCAGCGGAAACCAAACCCCAGAGCCACCGAGTTTTCCGGCTCGAAACTGAATGCGCTGTCATTCAGACGCAGTTTTTCGAGGGCATCGCGCAGCAGGCCATGCTCGTGCGACTCCACCGGAAACAGGCCCGCGAACACCATCGGCTTGATTTCTTCAAAGCCCGGCAGAGGCTCGGCGGCGGGATTCTCGTAGTCGGTGATGGTGTCGCCGATCTTGGCGTCCGAAACGGTTTTGATATTCGCGTGCAGAAAACCGACTTCTCCGGCGGAGAGTTCCTCGGCGGGCGTGGATTTCGGCGCCTGGTATCCCAAACCTTCCACTTCGAACTCCTGGCTGTTGGACCACAGGCGAATTTTCTGATGCAGACGCAGGCGGCCATCCAGGACGCGCACCAGAATGATCACGCCCCGATACGGATCAAACCAGGAATCGAAGATCAGAGCGCGCAGCGGAGCGTCGAGATTCCCGCGCGGCGGCGGCACTCGCTTCACTATCGCCTCGAGTGTTTCGTGAATTCCGGTTCCTTGTTTGGCGCTCACCAGTAAAGCGTCCGAAGCATCGAGGCCGATCACCTGCTCGATCTGCTCGCGAATTCGTTCAGGCTCCGATGCCGGCAGGTCAATTTTGTTGATCACCGGAATGATCTCGAGATTGTGATGCAGCGCGAGGTAGGTGTTGGCGAGAGTTTGCGCTTCCACGCCTTGCGATGCATCCACCACCAGCAAGGCGCCCTCGCACGCCTGCAAACTGCGCGAAACTTCATAAGTGAAATCGACGTGACCTGGTGTGTCGATGAGATTCAACTGATAGAGATTTCCGTCATCAGCATGGTAGTCGAGACGCACCGCGTGAGCCTTGATGGTGATGCCGCGCTCCCGCTCCAGGTCCATCGTGTCTAGAACCTGCTCCATCATTTCGCGTTTGGAGAGCGCGCCGGTGACTTCCAGTAAGCGGTCGGCAAGTGTGGACTTGCCGTGGTCGATGTGCGCGATGATCGAGAAATTGCGGATGAACTGGGGGTCCATGCGGTATGATGGTTGCTCGCAGGCCGCCCCGTGGCCGGCCCACTACACTATCATCCCATATGTCCTATAAAAACATTCGTTTGGAGACGGATCAGGACGGGATTGCGCTTATCACGGTGGACCGTCCCGAGAAGCTGAATGCGCTCAATCGGGAGACTATGGGAGAGTTGGATGATGCATTTACGCGAGCGCGCAATGATGCCGCGATCCGCGGTCTCATCATTACCGGCGCCGGTGAAAAAGCGTTCGTTGCTGGAGCCGATATCAAGGAGCTCGCAGTGCTCGCGCCCATCGAAGCACAAGAGCTGTCACGACGAGGTCAGACCATTTTTCGAGAGCTCGAGCGCATGACGAAACCTTCGGTGGCTGCTATCAACGGCTTCGCGTTGGGCGGTGGTCTCGAACTGGCCATGAGTTGCAGCGTTCGCATAGCTGGTCCCGAAGCGAAATTCGGACAGCCGGAAGTGAAGCTCGGCATTATCCCCGGGTATGGCGGGACTCAGCGGTTGCCGCGGCTGGTGGGCCGAGGGCGGGCGCTCGAGATGCTGATTTCTGGCGAAGTCATCGATTCCTCGGAAGCCTATCGCATCGGTCTGGTCAATTACATTACACCGGCTGAGGACCTGGTGAGCTTCAGTCGCGCCTGGGTGCGTAAAGTGCTCGCTAACGGCCCGATAGCGCTCGCATTGACGATGGAGGCGGTGGATGTTGGGCTCGATTGCGGGCTCGAGCAAGGGCTGCAATTCGAAGCGGCGGCGTTCGGATTAACCGCTGCAACCGAGGACCGGCACGAGGGTACCCGCGCGTTTCTCGAGAAGCGCAAGCCGGTGTTTGCGGGAAAATAGAAGATGCCGGGTAAAACGTTCGAAGGGAATCTTTCAGCCGCGGGACTCCGCTTCGCAATCATCGTGTCGCGATTTAACAGCTTTATCACCGACCGGCTGCTGGCCGGCGCGCTCGATGCGCTGACGCGTTCGGGCTGTCCCGCGGACAATATTGAAATTGTGAAGGTGCCCGGCTCGTGGGAAATGCCGATTGTGGCGCGTGAGCTGGCCCGGCAGAAACGCCACGACGCAATCATTGCTTTGGGTGCGGTGATTCGAGG
>QHXW01000421.1 GCA_003223115.1 Acidobacteriota bacterium | reverse complement strand
CTCGATCTGCTGCAATTGAAACCAGACCTGAAGATTTTGTTCATGACGGCCTGTTGTGACTCACTCCCAAACGCTTTGCAAAGGTGTAGTGTGATCGTTAAACCCTTCACGATTAAAGACTTGGTCGAGAGCGTCGGTCAACTGCTGGCAAAGGCCAATCCGCCCTGTTCGGCAGGATTACCTCTAGCTGATAGCGTTTTGGAGCCCTCGCAAAGGGGGGTTCGTCCTAGTCAAGGCGTGTTCTTTAACGCTAGCTAGCCACTGCCCTTGCCCCATAAAATGATGCTGGACATTTGCCAAGGGCTGGCCGCCGAGGGGCCGCTCCGTGCATATCATTTTCGGGGAGTTTGCCAGCGCGTTGCTGAAGGCCAGAAGGATGCAGAGGGAAAGAGTAAGCGTTTGGGGAAAGTCCAGAGGAAGCAGTGGGGGGGAAAGGGCTGCGTCAGGCGACGCGCTGATGACGAAAGCTATTTCTGACGTTTCGATTGAAATAGGCGCCTTTAGATGTGGCGGTGATCAGATTCTGAAAAATAGTGGATGGAACGACGAAGTAGCGGTAGACAGGGCCAGTGCGAAACTCTAGCTAGCTGGAGCGTTTCATCGGTGGAGTAAGCCGCCGCCTGGAGCAGGGAAGAATCCAGAGTAGTGTAGAGACACCGGGACATGGTGCAATCTCCCTGGTCAGGGGCTGGCCGCTCTGGTGTCGGCTAAACGATAGCCTTCTGCCATACCAAAGAGTCGGCTCATTCCTTTCCACAGACATTCTGCTCCGGGAGGAGGATCGGAACCTCGGGCGAGATAGCCTCCCATTTGGGCGACCAGCGTAACCGCCTCTCCCAAAAGAAGGGGCCGTTTTCCTTTGCCCCTTGTATCTGGACTTTTTTGTTGCTGCAGAGCTTCCAGAACCTTCACTTCCCAGTTGTCGAAAAAGATCTCACCGGGCAACTCGGGAACTGGACGACCGAGCAAGACCAGCAACTGGATACGCCAGGCCAGGACGACGTCCAGGGCAATGGCCCGCTGGAGGCGCTCTCCGGTTTGGTGTTGATGCTCCTCCACCTGGCAGCCGCTTTTGAGAATCCGGTGCCATTCCTCGATGCGCCCACGCCGGCTGTAGCAGTCCACCAGGGCCGCCGCCTGGGGCGCCGTCTCGACTTCCTCGGTCGTCAGCAGCAGCCATTCAATCGGCTGGGCGTCCGGGGGAGGGTTCTGTTCCCGCACATAAATGCCCCAGAGCAGGAGGGGAGGATGGGATTGCAGATCGCGGCGGGTCGAAGCCACGGAGATTTTCTGAAAGCGGACCGTCAAGGTGGCTTGGCGCGCCGGCAGGGCCTTGTGTTCCGGTTTGTCCTGTTTGGCCAGCTTGCCCCGTTGCCGCGGGAGGGAGACTTCCAGGCGCGTCTCGTGAGGACTCGCTGGCAACGTTTCTGTTCTTGTCCCTCCAAACGCCGATTGTGCTCACCAGCCCCCCCACCCGTTTCCGCGTCGCTTCGGCTTCTGCCAACAACTCGAAAAGGTCCGCTTCCCGGTCGGCCACCATGAGCAGACGCGTCTGGGGCATCTGCTTGGCTACCGCCACACAATCCCGCAGCCCTGGCAGCCACCGGAAGGACTTTTTCTCCTCAATCGGACGTCCCACCGATTTCTTCCCCGCCAGACCCTTCTCCTCCGGTGCATCGGCCACCGACCGCAAAATCCCCAAGGGCAGCCCATCGGGAGTCAACACCACCGAGGAATGCAGCTTCAGTCCCAGCGATTTGGCCCCTGTCTGATTGGTCCCCACCAACCCCAGACCCGTCGTCTGCGGACGGGTCGAAATTCCAGATCCACTCACTCATCTCAATCAAGACCTGCAGGCCGTTGTCCAAAGGCTGTCTTCCTTCGGCGGTTAGTTAGCACCGTCCAATCCTGCTTCCGCCGTCGACAATCAACGTAAGACCGGGCATGTGGCAACAGCGGCTGGGACCTAGTCTAGAGCCGCGGCTGCGGCGGTTTCACCGGAGTCCATGCCGTCGCCCCGCGGTGCTTCATGGGCCGCCTGTAAATCTTGTCGCCATCGGTTACATACAGCCACTGCATGTTGGGACCGCCAAAGAAAACATCGGAGACGCCATCCCGGCTCGGCGAATTGATGATAGCCACCACGCGTCCCGGCTGATCGCATACCTGCAAGCCCAATTTTGTCGCGACGTAAAGGAAGCCCTCGGTATCAAACGTCATTCCCCCGGCCTCCGTCTCGGAGGATTCGTCGGGAGTTTCCAAGCGATAAAACGGCTGGCCGTTCACCAATGATCCTTCACGCTGGATCTGGAACGACCACACCCATTTCGTGCGGGGATCCGAGACCACTAGGAGAGACTGATCGGTGGAAACGCACACGCCATGCGGCCAGTTGACGTCGCCGTTCACTGCGCGCATATTCCCTGCCGCATCGACAAAGTAGATTTTGTGTTTTGGCGCATCGGCGAAATAAATCTCATTGCGTTCCGTGACCGTGAGGTGATGCGTTTGCACATTCTCCGCCACCACGGACTCCGCGCCATCTGTCCTGTAGGCGACGATCCTCTTACGATCGTGCTGGCCGGCGTACAACCGGCCGTCGGGTCCGAAGGCGACTCCGTGCGCGCCGCCGCTAGCTTCTTTCCAAACCGCGATCTTTCCGTTGGAATCGAGCTTGTGTATCCGGTTGTCTCGCGCGTCGGTGAAATAGATGTTGCCTTCCTTGTCCACCGCGGAATCGGCGGTGAGTTGGTAGCCTTGTCCCAGCACCTCCCAATCCTTGCCGGGCTCCAGAATGGAGTAGATGCCGCGGTCGATGATCTTCGCCGGCTTCGAGATGGGCTTCGGATAGTCTTTCCAGACCCAACGTAGAGCGTCGGGAAGAATGGCCCCACCGTGCTTGGAGTTGTGGCCCTCAGTACCGATCACGAAAGTGCTCTCATAGCCCGCGTACTGGAGCGCGGAAAAGATTTCCTGGTTGCCGAGGAACCAGTTTCCTGAGTAGATATCTTGATCGTTGCGTCCGTCCTGGAGGAAGACGCGGAGCGGCTTGGGCTCGGTCTTGCGGATCAGCGACGCCAATGTGTCGCCCCCGCGCAGATTCGTGTAGCTGCCGATGAAGCTGACGACCCGGCGGAAAACATCCGGCCGGTTCCAAGCGGCGTTGAACGCCGCAATGCCTCCAGAGCTCGACCCGGCAATGGCGTAGTCGTTAGGATCTTTCGAGAGGTTATAACGTTTGGCGACTTCCGGCAGGATCTCCTCGATGAGGAACTGCGCGTAACGATAGCCCAGCGCATCGTACTCGTAGCTGCGGTTGTAACGGCTCTGCTGGTTGGGCGAGGCAGCCGGAAGCACACCAGGATTGACGAAGATGCCGATGGTCAATGGCATCTCACCCTTGTGAATCAAGTTGTCGAAAACGGTTGGGACGCGCCAACTGCCGGTTTCCGTCACCATCCCGCCGCCATCTTGAAAGACCATCACGCAAGCCGGTTTTTCGCCTTGGTATTGCGCCGGGACGTAGATCCAATAGTCGCGCACTGTGCCCGGATAGATCTTGCTGGTCACTTTGCTCGTGAATGTTTGCTGCGTCACGGTGCCCCTGGGAACACCGGTCTGCCTCTGCGAGTCCGGTCCGAGGGCGTAATCCTCAGCTTGGATTAGTGCCGCCCGGCCAGAAACAGGCAAACAAGATTAGCGACTCTCCTCATTACTAGAGTATGCTACTCGGGCGAGCGCCACGACAAAGGCAGTCAGATCCGGCGCTTACACGCTCTGTAGATATGGCGCGCGCATGGATGCCCTCCGCCAGAGTAAAATCTGTGCACGGCCTACTATATGCATTTCATCCCCAGAGGATGCGTTGTCTTTCTCGCCATCATCGCGCCATTGGCAGGCGATGGCATCATTCCGCCGCTGGACTCGAAACAGGCCCCGCAGGCCCGCAAGATCATCCAGGATTTTAAATCCAATCCGAAAGGCCCGTATCTCCAGATTCGTTGGTTCTGTAACGACGGCAGCGTGCAGCCGCCCGCTGGCACCCCGTGCAAGTTGCTCGGAGGAGGCGTGCAGTACGCCGAACTGAGCCCTGCTGCGCGCCTGCTGGCGCAGTGGAACCTGAATGTGGGAACGGTACTTGCCAGTCTCGATTTCTCCACGTTCTTCGACGACGCTCGAGATCATTGGCTGGCTCGGGAACTGGTGCTGGAGAACTACCTGGCTCAGGTCGACCGCGGTTGGATCTACCGGCGCGCCGGTTCATACCGCGGCGTGCGGCAGGCGGAAGACGAGGAGAAAGCCGGCAGGCAACTGCTGATCCAGTTGCTGGCGAATCCCGATTGGGTAGCGCGCAACTATTTTCTGGTCAACCAGCTTGTGGCCACCATTCCGCACGGCATTCCCGACAGTGCGGTTCTGAAAACGCGCACGCTGGCTTCCTCCATTGCCAGCCGCGATCCCAAATTTCAACCGCTCCGCGCAAAGATCCACTCTCAACCCGGACCGGAGGATTTGGCAGCCGTGGAGCGGTTCATCACGGAACGGAAGGCCGATGATCCCGAGCTCCGTGAGTTGGCGGACTTACTGCGCCAGCAATATGCATCGGCGCCCGAGACACGCCTCGCGCCGTTTCAGAAAAAGCTTGCGCGAACTCCCATCGCCGCGGTGCTGAACGAATATATAGCTCAAACCCAGCAAGGAAAAGGGCCTGCCAACGGACCGGTATTGACCATCGAAATACTTCGCCAGGTTACGGCTGCCGGTGAGCCACGAGTGAAGCTGGACATGCTGGATCTCAACGCTCTGGTGCTCGAACGTGCCTTCCGTTCCGGGCAAAAGCCGGCGGAGCAGATGTCACGCCGGCAGCAGTTGGCCGGCTTGCTGGAATACATGAGCTACGCTACCGGAGCCGGATTGTTATCCCTGCGCGAATTGGCCGCGCTGCGCACGGAGGCCGACGCGTTGAACCATGAGAAAGAGGTTCCCGCCTCACGCTATCTGCAGTCCATCCGTTATCTGGAGCGAAGTGCGGGCTGGTGCCGGGCAGCGGCTGCCAGGGACTTCGGACCTGTCTCGCGTCATTACCAGGAAGTGGAGCCGCTGGCCGGTGGCCTGGTGGATCACCTGCTGCGAGGCTCCGTCGCGTTGCCGCTGACCGCTCGCCTGGAAATCCTGGTTGCAGATGCGAACCGCGCGGCGGGAATCCGGCATTCCATTTTCGGGGATCCTTCGAACCGAGGCATCGTGGGGCTGAACCCCGGCGTCGCCATCGGGCGGCTCGGTATCCTCAGCACCACCAAGGAAAAGACTGTCGATCCGAAGCGGATTTACGTGATCCCGCAAACGCTGGCGGACCTCGAGCCGATGGCCGGCATCCTCACACTGGATAGCGGAAATGTGTTGTCGCATTCGCAGTTACTGGCTGCCAATCTCGGGATTCCGAACGCTACGGTGCCTTCCGCTCTGCTGCCTGTGCTCCGGGAGAAGGGTGATGTCGAATTATTCTTCGCGGTGACGCGCGGCGGCGTGGTGATCCTGAAGGAAAAGGCCAGCGTTGCTCCTGAGGAGATCGAGCGATGGGAGGGCAGAACGTCGGCCAACCGAGTACGCGTTGCCATCAACACGGGCAAACTGCGCCTTACCGACACGCGTCTTATCCCATTAACCGAGTTGACCGCGCAAGACGCCGGCGCGCGAGCGGGACCGAAAGCCGCCAATCTCGGACAACTGACGCACTTCTTTCCGGAGAATGTGGCTCCGGGCCTGGTGATTCCTTTCGGCATCTACTACGAACACATTCACCGATCCATCGATGATGGGCCGCCCCTCGACGAGCAGATTGCCCGCATGTACCGGCGCGCCGAGCAAATGCGGGACTCCGGCGCACCCTCGGCCGATGTGAATGCCTACATCTACCCCGAGCTGGCGCGACTCCGCAAGCTGATTCAAACTATGCCGCTGCTGCCGGCATTCGAGAAAGAGCTTTCCGTGCGCATGCGCGAGACGTTTGGACCCGACGGTTCCTATGGCGTCTTCGTCCGCAGTGACACCAACGCTGAGGACCTGCCGGAGTTCACCGGAGCGGGTCTCAATCTCACGGTGCCGAACCAGGTTGGTTTTCGCCACGTCACGCAGTCCCTCAAGGACGTTTGGGCCTCGCCGTTTGACGAGCGCGCATGGGATTGGCGGAGCCGCACTCTGAAATCGAGCGAGCACGTTTATCCTTCAGTTTTGCTGCTGCGTTCAGTACCCTCCGATAAATCCGGCGTTATCGCCACAGTGAACCTCGAGACCGGCGAAGACGACATCACCGTCAATGTGAGCGAAGGGGTAAGCGCGGTAGTGGATGGTGGAGTGGCCGAATCGCTGTTGTTGAAATCGGACGGAAGCGTGCGCTTGCTGGAGCAGGCGCGCGGCACGTACCGGAAAATGCTGCGGCCCGGTGGCGACTTCCAGAACGTACCGGTCAGCGGCAACGACACCGTATTGATGCCTGACGAGATTCGCCAGCTTCGCGCGATGGTGGCGGAGGTGAAACGGCTTTATCCGCCCGCGTATAGCGTGCGCGGCAACGTCCTCCCGTGGGACATCGAATTCGGCTTCGAAAACGGGCAACTGCGCCTCTTTCAGATCCGCCCGCTTGCCCGTTACCAGGAACAGCAAACTCTGGAGGCGCTGGGTCGGCTGGACGCAACCGATAAGCCCTCGGAGAAAGTACACATGGATGAAACCCCGTAGGCTGGTACGGGCAATTTCGGCGGTTGGCGGCGCCGCAATCCTGCTCCTGTTCACGCCGCCCCTGAGAACTTATCCGCTGGACGGGGCGGGATCAACAGGGATTCGACGGCTGACGGGTTATCGGCTGGTCCATGAAGGGAAAATCAAGGGCACGGTCCGGCTCCCCCCGGGTGCGATGCTGCCGAGCAACCAGATTCTGCTGCACCTGAAAGGCATCGCCTTCGACATTGCGCCGGCAACCTCCCACGATCCTTATCTCCAAGCTGGCATCGAACGGATTTTTGGCGGCCGCGATCGTTCGTACGCCGTGGCACTGCTGGATATTTCCAATCCCCAGAACCCCCTTTACGCCTCGTTGCGCGGCGATGATCTGAAAATTCCTGGCAGCGTCGGCAAGCTCTGTGTCGTCACTGGCTTGTTTGGCGCGCTGGCTGCGAACTGGACGTCGATCCCCGAGCGGCAGCAGGTGCTGCACGACACCATCGTCGAAGCCGATTCGTTCATTTTCACCGACGGCAAGACGGTGCCTATCTATAACGATGGGGATCCCGTGGTGGTGAACAGAACCATGCGTCTGGGCGACCGTTTCAACCTGTGGGAGTGGCTGGACCACATGTTATCCCAAAGCTCGAATGCGGCCGGCTCGACGGTTTGGAAGCAGGCCATGCTGATCCGGCGCTTCGGAACCGGTTATCCGCGCTCGAAAGCCGAGCAGGATGCTTTCATGAGGGATACGCCCAAGCCGGAACTCTCGAAGCTCGCGCTGTCCGCCCTCGAGGAACCGCTCGCCGCCGCGGGAATCGACAACTCCCGCCTGCGCCTGGGGACGTTTTTCACGCGCAACGCCTCGAAGGCGATCCCCGGCGCCGCCAGTTACACCTGTCCCAACGAACTGCTGCGATGGCTTGTGAAGTTGGAACAAGGCAAGATCGTGGACGAGTGGTCCAGCCTGGAAATCAAGAAGCTTCTCTACTTCGTGCGGCCCCGGTACCGGTATGCCTCTTCGCCGGCTTTGAACAAAGCGGCAGTGTACTTCAAGTCTGGCTCGCTGTTTGAGTGCAAGCCCCAGCCGGGATTTCGGTGCAAACAGTATAGGGGAAATGTCACGAATCTGATGAACTCCGTCGCCGTGGTCGAGTCTGGAGAAAAGCGGTACCTGATCGCAATGATGTCGAACGTGCTGGAGGTGAACTCGGCGGTCGAGCACCAGACTATTGCGAGCGAAATCGAAAAGTTGGTGCAGGGACGGCCGCGCTGAAGCTCAGTTGCGGGTGATCAGATCGTCGAGCTTTTGGATCAACTGCGGAAAAATCTGGCCGCCGTTCTCGTCTTCCATCAAAGCCACCGCGATGTATGTTTTGCCGCCGTGCTTCACCAGCGCAGCATCGGCGTGGTATTTCGACCAGGTGCCCGACTTGCGAAAGATTTCGCAGTCCCTTCCTTGCAAGCCTTTCACAAACTTGTGGTGCAGCCCGGGCTTCGAGAGGATTTCCTTCATTTCCGCGCTGTATTCGGGACTCACCAGCCGACCCTCCTGCAGCATTAGGAAGAATCGCGCGACCTGCAGAGTAGTTGCGCCGTGGGAGAGATGGTGCAGGGGATCCGATTTCCAGCAGCCATTGGGACCGCCGTAAGCCTTTCCCAACCAGAGTCCTCCGTTCTGAGAAGGATCGTAAAAATCGTACTTCGGACTGGTCATGACTCTGCTGATGTAATCGAAACCGACAGTACGGATGGCACGCGACGCATCCGCATTGCTGGAATATCGGACCATCCGAGTGAACATTTCCTTGACGGCCGGCGTGTACTCCAACTGGCCGCCCTGGATACGCTCAAACCCGGCCACCAGCGCACATATCTTGGGCAAGCTGGCCGCGTACATCATCTGGCGGTCATTCACTCCGGCATAGCGGACATGCTCCAGGTCGGTGACATCCACCAACGAAACCGCCAGGCGCTTCTCCGCGACCGGGCCCTCTAGTCCCAAGCCTTCCATTACGCCGCGAAGCGACCGTTCGAGAATGGGGTCAGTTGAAAGATGATTGGCCAGTTCGATGATGGGCACGCTCTCCGCGTCCGCCGGGAACCCGATCGACGATATGAGGACTAAGGCACCAATCGCCACAGCCCGTCCAGACAGCATCTCTCAATTTTCGCACGAAATCATGGACAACTCACGCTAAAAAGCGTGACGTGAAAAGCCGTGGAGGGGGCACGTTGTAGAATCTGCGGCAGTTACGGCCGGGAATGCGGGCCTGCCGGGTGGTGAACAGGTCAGTCTGGGCTATAGGAGTGCCCTCCTTGTCCCTCCTTGGTCCCGGCTCTTGTTGTTCTCGTGATTGTGATAAGTTCAGGGCGAGCAAGGAGGATTTCGTGATCATCGGGGCGCATTCGATCATCTACAGTACGAATCCGGAAGTTGACCGCGCCTTCCTGCGCGATGTGTTCAATCTGCCAAACGTCGATGTTGGCGGCGGGTGGCTCATCTTTGGACTGCCCCCTGCGGAGCTTGCCGTTCATCCGTCCAACAGGAATGACGTACATGAGTTCTATCTGATTTGTGACGATGTCAACGCGCTCATAGCGGAAATGAGAAAGCGCCGGGTGGACTTCAGCGAGGTGAAGGACCAAGGCTGGGGTTTGCTCACCCAGGTATCGTTGCCTGCAGGCGGAAGACTGGGCATCTATCAGCCGCGGCATGCGCGCCCGAATGTCCAGACGATTCCCGCGGGACCGGCGCCGGCAAGACGAACTGCCAAGAAGTCAGCAAAAAAAAGGATCGTGCGACGAGCGACTAGGAAGGCCGTGAAAAAACGTTAGGTGATTCTGGGTCGCCATTCCATGGCAGCCAGGACAGTGCCTCGGCCGGGCCCTTTCAGGATTTTTACATAGCCCTGCTTTACTGCAAAGCGTACCTGATGTGCAGGAGACCAGCGCTGCCGAAATTCTAGCGGAAACCGGAACGGACATGACGCAGTGGCTGAGCAGCACCGCCAGAATGAGTGCGCGGGCGTTGTCGTCTGTGCAATAGCCTTCGGAACGGTTGGGCGCAGTGAAGCTCGCGTGCTGGAAAATGCTCGTCGAATCGGTCATATGGTGCGCTGAGCAGCGCGTTGATCAGGAGGGTTCAAGTCCCTCTGGCGCTCGGATGAGGAGCGCCATATCCAAAAGCGGGGGTAATTCCTCGCTGGCCGGGAAGAGTAGAAGGTATGGAGAAGCCTATACGGGCACGGGCGGCTGCACGGAAAAGAATACCCTGCGACCGGACTGGGACTGGCATTCTGCAAGAAAGCCATCGAGCGGCATGGCGGTCGAATATGGATGGAATCGAGGCCTGGAGCGGAAGCTACATTCTATTTCACTCTTCCCGCTGCCGATTGAGCGCCAGGCACTTCGCCCCGACACAGACCGCTGACCTCCTGAATGGCATGCAGCCCGCGAAGACGAGGGATCGTGGCAAATTCCGCATTCGAGTCTAGGTTCTGCATTTGCTACAGTGAATTCTCGGTGGGCCGTGCCGCTCCAGAAGCTCTGGGCGTTAAGAATGGCACAAATGTCCATTTTGGAACGATGCTTGTACTTGATCGTTCACCGCGTTCTTTCGGTCACACGAGGGTCTGGACTTCGCCTCGCGGTGAGAGAGTCATTAGCAACAGAATGGGAGATGAATATGATTGACAGGCGCAAATTCCATAAGTCGGTTCGCAGGAAGGTACGTTCCGCCACCGTGGTGGCCACCGGAATCGTGTGGGCGCTGTGCCTTCCGAATGAAGCGGCCGCGCAAGGCAGGTTTAACGGCCCGGGCCGGTACGAGATCACGAATTTGAAATCGGGCAAGGTGCTCGATCTCGACCGGAACGACCAGACTAGCGTGATCCAGTTCTCTTCTCGGGGAACTGACAATCAGTATGGGAGATCGCGCCGGCCGGATCGGGCTTTCATTACTTGCGGAACACCATGAACGGCAACGCCCTGGAAGCCGGCGGAACCGGCAATAGCACGCCCGTACAAGCTACGCGGTTCAGCCGCAGCGCCAGCCAGCAGTGGCGCGTTGAGAACGCAAAAGACGGCAATGCTCTCATCGTCTCGCGGCTCGGAAAGACACTGGAAATTTCGGGCGGGAGGAGCACGGACGGAGCGCGAGCTCAGATCTACGCCCTCAACGGCGACTCAAACCAGCGGTTTAGCTTTCGGCAGGTAGCCGGCAACTGCGGCTTGGACCCCTGGGCCAGGGTGATCCCCGACGCCGGCACGATCACCTGCGCTTCCGACGACGGCCAGCGCGTTTATTGTGACGCCGACACCCGGGGTGGTGTCCGGCTGGTCCGCCAGATCAGCGGTTCCCGCTGCGACGAAGGCTCTACCTCGGGACGCGATTCGCGCGGAATCTGGGTGGATGCGGGATGCCGTGCCGAATTTGATGTTTCGGCCAGCACCTCCCGCGCCGGCAGCGTGAGAGGAGCGATCGCACGCAGTTGAAGCCCGGCTGGAACATGTTTTCACCGCAGCAGGATTTAGAAGTGGGTCAGCAGGCTTCGGTTGAGGTCGAGCGGCAAGTGCCCATGCTGAACGACTCCCGGGTGGACAATTATCTGAATAACCTGGGGCAGCGGCTTTCGGCGCATGCGCCCGGCTTCAAGTATCCGTACACGTACAAGGCCGTGAAGGACCGGGCGATCAACGCTTTTGCACTGCCCGGCGGGCACATCTACATCAACCGCGGCGTGATCGAAGCCGCCGATAACGAAGCGCAACTGGCCGCCGTGATGGCGCATGAAACCTCTCACGTGGCGTTGCGCCACGGCTTCAACCAGGCCAGCAAAGCGTCCGCCGCGCAGATGCCGTTGTCGATCCTTGGCGGACTGCTGGGCAGCAGCAATTCCACTGGAGCAGCTATGGTGCAGCTCGGCGCGGGCTTTACGTTGAACTCCCTCCTGCTAAAGTATCCACGCACGGATGAGAGTCAGGCCGACATCATGGGCACGCAGAGCCTGTCCGACTCCGGCTACGATCCGACGGCCATGGCTCGATTTTTCGAGAAGATCCAGGCGCAGGATACGGGCGGGAATCGCGTCGCGTTCTTCAACGACCACCCCAATCCGGACCGCCGTGTCGAGCGCGTCAACGAGGAAGTGAACCAGCTCGGCGGCTCGCAGCGCGGGTCTCGAACAGATTCTAAGGAGTTCGACCAGATCAACCTCCGGTCTTTGGCGGCGCCCCGTCCGCAACAACAACAACAAGCCGGGAGGCTGCAAGGCGACTCCGGCCGAAACAATGGCGGTTCGCGACCGGACGGGACCTCGGAACGTTTCTTGACGTTTGAGAATTCGGTGGTGCACCTCGACTACCCGGAAAACTGGCAGGCCTACGGGCAAGGCGACGCGGTGACCATCGCACCCCGCGGCGGAATGGTGAATGACGGCAACGGAAATCAGGCGCTGGCTTATGGGGTTCTCGTCAATACTTACGAGCCGCGTTCGGACCGGTACACCCAGCAGTTGCAGGGGCCTGGCTACGGGCAGAACTCCGGGATCTCTCCAGAGGCAGCAACCGACGATCTAGTGGCGACGCTGCGCCAGTCGAACCGGAACATACGGTGCGCTGAGCAGCGCGTTGATCCGGAGGGTTCAAGTCCCTCTGGCGCTCGGATGAGGAGCGCCATATCCAAAAGCGGGGGTAATTCCTCGCTGGCCGGGAAGAGTAGAAGGTATGGAGAAGCCTATACGGGCACGAAGGCGAAAGCCGGATACAGATCAAGGCGAACCTGAAGCGCTGCTCCGCAGTTCCCGGAGGGCATCAATGTGAATGGCGAGCGCGGGCTTTCGACCTATCTCTCGAATGATTCGCCCATCCAAGGCGGAGGCCGCGAGACCAATTGGCTGGTCACTCCGCCGCGTCCGGAGGGCCTTCTGTTCGTCGTTTTCACCGCCCCGGAGCGGGATTTCCGGAGCTACGAACGCGAGTTCCAGCGGATGCTGTACTCGGTCCGGCTGGTTGCGAACTAGTGACAAAACCCATCCGGAGCAGGATGGAATCGTCTGACGAAAGAAAATGGGAGATGAACATGACCGGTAGAATCAAGCAAAAGAATTCAGTCGGCGGAACAGCGACGTCATTTGCGTTGGTGGCTGGCGTAATCGCATGTACGCTGTGCCTTCCAGGTGAAGCGCGCGGGCAAGGCGTGTTGAATAACTCTGGCCGCTCTGCGATCACGTGCTCTTCTGACAACGGACAACGTGTTTATTGCAACGCCAATACCCGAGGCGGAGTCCGGATGGTACGGCAGATCAGCGGCTCTTCTTGCCGGCAAGGTACCACCTGGGGCTATGACTCGCGCGGAATCTGGGTAGATCGGGGATGCCGTGCCGAATTTGAAGTTGCAGGTCGCGGCTCGGGCTTCACCGGCGGGTCGGGTGGAGCGGCGAGGACCATCAGCGCCGGCACTACTATTTCAGTGCGGACCAACGAGTCTATTGACGTCAGGAATAGCGACGGCCGCGTGTTCGGGAGCGTCGTGGAGCAAGATGTGGTGGATGGGAGCGGCAACATTGCCATCCCCAGAGGGTCAGCCGCAGAGCTGCTGGTGAAGAACATGTCGAACCGCAATCTGACGCTCGACCTGGAATCGATCACGGTGAACGGCCAGCGGTACGCGGTGTCAGCAGGTGCGAATAGTCTCACCAGCGGCCAACGGGACGGTCTTGGGAAGAATCGACGGACCGCCGAATTCATGGGCGGCGGCGCGTTGCTGGGTGCGATGGTCGGCGCGATTGCGGGTGGAGGGAAGGGCGCAGCTATCGGCGCGGCGGCGGGTGCGGGAGCGGGAGCTGGCACGCAAGTCCTGACTCGCGGCAATAGCGTACGAGTGCCCGCCGAGTCATTGCTGACTTTCCGTTTGGATCAACCGCTTCAAATGGGAGCGGCCGACCGTGGTTTCACTCGCAACGGACATCACTATCACTACAAGAATCGGTAGCTGGAGAATTCATGTCTGAACAAAACGGAGACAAGGCGCGTTTTGGCCGGCTGCGAAAACAGAAAATCGCACGTCGTGAAGCTACGCGCGATTTGCGGACCCGGATCCTTCAAGCGCAGCATGCAAAGCCAGGCGCGCAAAGCCTGAATGCGCCACCAACGAGACCTCCCGCGAAAGCATAGCCCGACCGCTGGTTGGCGAACGGGAAAGACCTGAAGCGGCGCTGTCGAATCGCTGTCTCAAGAAAAAACAGAAGTGAGCAATACGGAACAGCTATAAACCGTACCTCTTCGTATAGCACCGGCCTCGCAGCTCAACGGCAGAGCCTTGGCGCGGACGGGCGCGGCTACATTACAAGGCAACAGGAACGCAAGTCCCAGCGGGCCCGGACCTGGTGCGACACCTGCTCCGTCTTCGCTGATTCTCGTCGCAATAGGTCTGGTGTGTGCCGCGCTCTACTTTGGGCGAGACCGGTTACTAGCCCTAGCTAGGCTAGCTAGCTAAGCTAGGCCTAGGCTAGCATCTCAAGGCCGTGGCAGCCTGTCTGCAGTCAAAGGGGATGCGCCAAACCGTTGTCGGCCTATCTGCAGTAGCGCTTTCGGTTTGTTACGCTCCTACTCTGCGAGGGATGTT
>QHXW01000420.1 GCA_003223115.1 Acidobacteriota bacterium | reverse complement strand
AGGTGCCGCAATCCAGATCGAAGGACACGGAGTCCTGAAGAATGCCATCCAAGACACCCGCCCCGCCTCGTATTCCGGTTCGAAGCCGGTTTGGTCGACGTCAAGTATGTCCGGGACCGCTGCGAGGCGGCTGAGTTAGACAAGGTATTCAAGCGCTGGAGGCGATCCGCTGGCCAGAACCCGAGCCCATCGCAACGAGACGCTGTAGAGTTTGCGACATTGCTGTCCGCCGCTGGCGGGAAGCTTACCTCCAAAAGCGCACTGCGACTTGAAGCGTATGCAGGATATGATCCGCGACGAACCAAGTCAGGAAATCCGCGTTTTGGCCGCCGCTCGTGCTCTTTGGCGCAAGCGTGATGCCGTTGTGGGGATATGTCTTTTCCGCTGAACCTGGTGCAACAACATCGCACTCGATCTACGGCTGTGCATCCAATGCTGGACGAGCTGGATAACAGTCCCATCGCGGGTCTGGGGAGCGGTCTAATTCATCATATTTGCCTTGTGGCCGAGCAGATCAAAACGGCGCAATCTGGGGTGAGTCCACGCAGAATTCGTATGAGTTCTATGAGTTCTATGATGGTCTCGTCGATCGGCCAAAGGCCATGAAGGATTTTGATCGAGTTATCTGCCAAGAAATACCTGAAGCTCAAGGCGAGCATCGAAAAGGCCCCGATCGGATATAATCTGGATCAGGAGCGCGAAATGGCACTGATTGACTCGATGAACTTTGAACAGTTGCTAAGGTTCGAGGATCGTCATAGCGTCTCTGCGGGTCCCGGCTCGGCGGCCGTGCCAGCAGCTTCGCGAAAAACTGCTGTACGGCGAGCGCTCCTTGCGCGGGCTACGAAACGACGTTACAAGGCGTCGGCTGCGCGCATGGCTAAGTTCGTTGCTCAGAAGCGGCGTGCGCGCGCGTAGCCGCTAGTTGCGCGAAACGGACGTAGAAGTCTTCCCCTCCTCCGACACCATGGAAACGCGCACCCTTCAGCACACCGATCTCACCGTCTCCCGGGCCTGTTTCGGCACCATGACCTTCGGCTCGCAGGTCGATGAACCCACATCCATCCGCATGATCGACAGCTGTCTCGACACCGGCATCAATTTCATCGACACGGCCAACGTTTATAACCAGGGGCTCTCCGAAACCATCGTCGGAAAAGCACTCAAAGGACGCCGCAACCGGGTGATCCTGGCAAGCAAGGTTCGCGGCAAGATGGGCGAAGGCCCCGACGAGAGCGGTCTGTCAAAACGAGCCATGCTACGCGCCATCGACGAGAGCCTCAAGCGGCTCGAGACCGATCACCTGGACCTCTATTATCTGCATCAGCCCGATTACGCCGTCCCCATCGAGGAGACGCTGGAAACCATGGAACAACTGGTGCGCCAAGGCAAGGTTCGGTACCCGGCCAGCTCCAATTACGCGGCCTGGCAGGTCTGCCGGATGATATGGACCGCCGAGAAAAGCTCCTACAAACCTACGTGGATCACCCAACCCATGTACAACCTGGTGGCGCGCGGCATCGAACAGGAATATTTGCCCATGACCAGGGAGTACGGGATCTCGACCGTCGTTTACAACCCGCTCGCCGGCGGTCTGCTTACTGGCAAACAGAAAAAACAAGCTCCGCTCGCCGGAACACGTTTTGATAAGAATCAGATGTACCTGGACCGCTACTGGCATGAGGCTTATTTCAAGTCCGTCGACGAACTGCTCAGCGTTGCCCGCGCGACCGGCCGATCGCCGGTAAGCTTTGCGCTCAACTGGCTGCTGCACCATACCGCCGCGGATTGCGTGATCCTGGGCGCTTCGCGCCTCGAGCAATTAGAGGAAAATTTGAAGGCGCTCGAGGAAGGCCCGCTTCCCGCCGAAGCCGTCGCAGCCTGCGATCAGGTGTGGCAACAACTGCGCGGCGTAACACCGCAATACAACCGCTGATTGATCGTGTGCGATCCGCTCTGCTTCTGAACCGCGCCCGGAGGAAGCGGAGATGTCTCCTGCCTCCTCCTGATCCTGCTTCCTGGCTGCTGACTTCTGGTCTGTGACTTCCAGTCAAGCCGTTTATTTCCAACATCGGCTGTCTCCCCAAAAACTGCGGCGCGGGAGGCCGGTAGTTGGCTGCGGTCGAAGTCACAGGCTGTTCAATCCGGCACCGCCGGAGGCATGGCTGACTTCTGTGTCCTGCCTCACCAGAAGAGTGCGGGCCCTCCGATGGGCCAGCCTACTTTACTTCCTGAACCTTCTTGGCTTCTTCGGCCTTCTCACGGGCACGGAACATCTTTTCCATTTCCAGTTTGTTGTCTCTCAACGTGTAATCGGAGGGCACCTCGAATAAATCCGATGGCTGCTCGCCGCGGCGGATGTTTGTGAGCTGGTAGACCGTTTCGCCAGAACGCTGGTCGCTCCGCTTGCTGAGGATCACCGTCTGCAACTCGGGCGAGTACCAGCGCTCCGATACGCTCACGATAGGCTGTTCGTTGCCGATCGCAGCCGCTGGAATCGTAAACGTCGAACGCATGCCCTCGGCCTGAACGCCTTCGATCATTCTCTTGCCCAGCGATTCCGACTTGACATCCGGATGATTCGACTGTGACACGGCCATTTCGAACGTTCCCTCAGCCTCCACTTTGATGGCCTGCTCCACTATGTGCGCTTTGCCTGCCGCAACCTCGGCTTGTTGCAAACCGCTGCGGCGCATCGCCAGCACATCTCCTCCGCCCGTGATCATCATCGTGTCTCGACCCATGAGCCCTTTCGACGCCGTATGTGCCTGCGGATCGAGCTCGTAGCTCACACTGGCCACCGGATCACTGATGAAAATTCGTTGGTGTGGCGCCGATTGTGACCACGGCCCGATTACCGGCAGCGTCTGCTCCCGGCGCGTGCGGCCTTCACTATCGCGATAGAACGCTCCCGTTGTTCGCCGCACAATATGATTGCCGTCGGCCAGCGTCTGTGTGGTTTCATTCGTCACATCGGCGGCGTACGGTGCTCCCTTTACGGGTTTTCCGGAGAAACTCATCTCGGTGGCGATGAACTCCATGGTTTGTTCCGGTCCGCCCGGACCAATGTGCTGCCGGTAGATCATATTAGGTCCCGGCCCGTCCAGCGGTTTCGGCGGCTCCTGCGCAGAGACGACACCCAGCCCCACAAATACCGAAACCGCTGCGATCAACAATCGACGTTCGCTGTTCATAGATCACTGCTCCCTTTTGAATTTGCGGTCCTTTTTGAAATCCAATTCAGCGGACAAATCGCACAGCGCGCGCCTCGTCCTGTTCGTCCAACAAAACATCGGCCTTCACCGGCTCGTTTGCACGGTCCTCATTCATCGGCAAGCCGAATGCAACCATCGCCGAACGCGGCAACTGAATGCGCACCAATCGGCCGCGCTCTATGGGCGTTGGGTCATACACCACCGGAATGAAATCCGTCACGATCTCCGGCGGCTGCCGCTCCGCGTCTTGCTGTTGCGCCCTCTTGTGCCGTGCAGCCTGCTGCATCCGGGCCCGCGGCTTTCGCTGCTCCCGATACACCGGAGCCAGCATCTGAGTGCGGACCGGCGCTTGCTGGTGCGGGACAACGCGCGATGGAATCTGAGGCATATGGGCTGTCTGGCGCTCTCGAGTGCGTTCCCCGCCCCGGTACGCCTGAGTCAGAAAAAAGATCATCAGCACAGCGCCGGCAGCCAATGAGCCGAATACCAGTCCCCTCGCCCAGGTCCATCCAACAGTCTTCTCGCTCTTGGCCCGCTCGCGCAGTGCCGCCAGCAGGATCTTCTCAACAGCCGGGGGAGCATTCCGAGTTTCATCGCGGACAGCGATTGTAGCCAGTACTTCCCCCAACCGCTGCTCGGCCCGGAGCCTCTTCGCGCAACGCTCGCAAACCGTCGCGTGATCGAACGCCTCTCGACGTACCGCCGCCCGGGCAAGTTCATCGCGTGCGACTTCGACAATTACGTTTTCAAAATCTGAACAAGTCATGCCGGACATCCCGCGGAGCTCGAATTTCTAGCTCCCAACCGTTCCGCCAGAAGCGCACGAGCCCGATGCAAGCGCGAACGAACGGTGCCAACAGCGCAGCCCAGTACCTGTGCCGCTTCCGCATAGCTCAACTCATGAAACTCGCACAACACCACTGCCTCGCGGTAACCCGAGGGAAGCGCCAGAATGGCCCGCCGCACCGCATGGATCACCTCATCACGTTCCAGATCACTTTGCGTCTCCGAGCGCGAAATCAGTTGCTCCGGTAGCGCCCGATCCTCCGCCTCAGCCTCGCCCGTCACCAGCGGCAGATGCGGCCGGTTTCGCTCCAGATGCCTCCAAACCAGTCGCCGCGCCATTCCATATAAATAGGAAGCCAGGGGCCCCCGGCGCGGATCGTACGTTTTCGCTTCTCGCAGCAAAATCATGAACACTTCCTGCGTGACCTCTTCTGCAACGGCCGGACTGCCGCTCATCTGCAGAGCGAACCGGTAAACGGCGCCCTGCCTGCGTTCGTACAGAGTCGCGAATGCCTGCTCATCCCCGGCCGTCAAAAGCCGCAGCAGCTCGTCGTCTCTGAGATTCGCAAGCGCCGCCATCGAACCGTTCTTAAGGACGAACCGCACTGTGCATCTGTTAGGAATTGCCGCATTCAGAGACGAAAGTTCCCAAAAATTGCCCGGCTGAGGGCGAAAAAGGGGTGCCGGCCGAAGCTCAACCGATCAATTTGCCCGCGAGGCCTACAGCCGCCGACCCCAGGATCACCCAAATCGTATCCTTCTTAGTAAGAACCAGAAACAAGAAGCTGCCCAGCGCAATCGCCACCGAAAGAGGGTCTACCAATGCATCGCGTGCCAGCGGTACCGCCGCCGCAATCACCAGACCCGCCGCTGCCAGCATCACGGCCTGTATGGCGCTCTTCACCGCAGGCCGATTGGCGCGTGCGCCCAGGTAACGCATCATGGGAATGATCAGAAATGCCGGAGTCATCACCGCCAATGCTCCAACTATCGCGCCCGGAGTACCCGCGACGAAATAACCCACGCCTACGACATAAAGCCCATTCGGTCCCGGCGCGGTCCGGCCGGCCGCGACTGCCGCGTTCAATTGCCGGTCGGTCAGTACGTGATACCGCTCCACCATATCGTTCCGCACTACCGGCATCGATGTCAGACCGCTGAAGGAGGTCGCCGTCGCCTTGAGCAGCAACAGATAAAGCAGCAGCAGGTTCATTGCTCGGACGGCGCCTTCCACGCGAGACCGGCCAATGCAGCCAGGCCCAGCACCCCGACAGGTGTCATGTGAATGCGCAGAGAGAGCACCAGCGACGCCCCGAAAATCACCAGTGCTCGCAAAATCTGGCCGCGCCGTAAAGGAGGTAGCAAGAGCTGCCACGAGCTCGTAGCCATCATGCCAATCGCCGCGGCAAGTGTGCCTCCGATGGCAGCCATGGCTAGCGCGTTTGCGCTCCACTCCTGATAGCCCAGGGTCAGTAGCACCACTACCATCGCGGATGGCAGCGTGACGGCAAGCACTCCCAGTACCGCACCCGCCCAGCCGGCAATCAGCCACCCTGCGGCCGCGCAGAAGGCCAGCAGGTTCGTCCCCGGTGTGATGCGCGCCAGCCCGTAGATCAGGCCGTACTGCTCTTCATCCAGCCACCGGCGCGTAGCAACCAGTTCCGATTGCAAAGCGGCCATGGTCGGATCGCCGCCGCCAAACGTGAGATTGCCGACTCGAAAAAAAATCCAGGTGAGCCGCGGAAGCGAAGCCGATGGCATGGATGCTACTGTATCATCCGCCTGTCATCCCTTTCGCGCGAGAGCTGTGCGGACTCCCCTCCGGTCGAGGCTCACTCCAACAATCGGCGAGAGCCTCCGGCCGGATCAGCGATGCTAGTGCTTAATTGCGTAAATTAACAATTGTATTTTGAAGCTGGCTGCCCTTCACTTCGCGCTTCCGCCAGCGGAATGGTTTGGCGCGCTCGTTGTGCCTCCGGAAGAAGGCTTCAATAGCCTGGCACAGTTGTTCTTTGCTCTTGAAGCTTCCCCCGTTAAGTGTTTTGCGTTGCAGCAGGCTGAACACGATTTCAATCTGGTTCAGCCAACTGGCCGAAGTCGGCGTGAAGTGAAACCGGACTCGCCCCTCAAACTTCACCAGCCAGTCGTTTATGAGGGGGAATAGTTGTCCAGGATGACGTGGATCTCCTTGTCCTGCGGTTGATCGGCCAGCACGCTCTCCATAAAGCCACGAAAGTCCTCACGCTTCTTGAATTCGGTGAACTTCGTGTGAACCTTGCCGGTGTCGACTTCCAGAGCAGCGAACAGATTGAGCGTCCCGTGCCGCTGGTAAGTGCTTTTCAGAGCCCGCACTACTTTACCGCTGTCGGTTTCCACATAACCGGAGGCACGTTCGATGGCCTGTCTACTCGGTTTTTCATCCACACTCAGCACCACGGCGTTGATAGGCGGGTTGAGATATAACCCCACTACGTCGGCGGC
>QHXW01000419.1 GCA_003223115.1 Acidobacteriota bacterium | reverse complement strand
AAGTCTACCCCCAAGTACGGCTTGAATCTGCCAGACCTCGATCAGGCGAGATCGGCGGCTCTCAATAGCCTACCCTCGCAGGAATCCCAGCGAGGATACCACGCTCCGGATTGGGTCAAGAGCGCCATCGATTCCTGGCTTGTGTCCGCTCGCGTGAGTGAAGGCCGAGTGTTTCGGTGCGTTTGCCGCGCGGGCAAGACCTGGGGAGAGGGTGTGACGGAGCGGGTAGTGTGGCACGTCGTCAAGGACTGCGCCAAAAGAGCAGCCATTGAAAATGTAGCCCCGCATGACCTCCGTCCAGACCGACAAATATCTTGGCTGTAAGCAGCGTCTCCAAAACGCGGTCAACGACCGAATCGGCATCGAACCCAACGGCCAAGAAATCTAAGACTCAACCCGACTCGATTGACAGCTCACGTCGAAATTGCGATGGCGACTGTGCATCAACTTGGATTGCTTCCGACTGTCCGACGTCCACTCGGGGAGACTCGGATTCCGGTAACGGAGACCACAGGTGCAGGCACAAACTCTTCGCAGGTGCCACTGCGACCGTCGTGTGAACTCCGAAATTCGCTAACTCAACGCAGACACAATGTCGTGGTGCCCCATCTTGAGTGCCCATGACCGCGGGCGTGCCCATGGTTCCGCACTGCTTTCCTCCGGGTCAGCTCCGTGTTCGATCAGGGCCCTCGCAAGCTGGACCCGCCCCCAACGACACGCCCAACCGAGAGGGGTGCTTTTCAGGATGTCGTCGCGCCGGTCCATGTGCGCGCCTGCGTCGAGCGCCGCACGTCCAAACGCCGCTACTTCGTCCCCGCCAATCCAATCGCCCATCGCCGCGATCTCGTGCAGAATGGTCCGCCCGAAGCTGCCGACGACGTTCACGTCGCACGACCTGAGAATCAAATGGAAACACTCGAGATAGCCTTCACGGCCAAAGTCCTTGTTACCCGCATCCAGCCATGGGATGTGGTGCCAGAAGGACAACGGGGATGCGAGTATGCCCAACCAGCGCGGGTCTTCGCGGACCCAGTCGATGCGCTCCAGCGACATGCGAACGATCTCGGTAGCTCCTCCGTCCGCGCCGAAGCGGAGCAGTTCTTCCGCGAGCGACTTGCCGTGCGGCTTGAAGCCTTCCGGCAATACGCCACCATCGTCGCTGCTGAGCATCTGCCGTGCGAGGTCGGTCTGACGATACAGAGCTGCGATGTCACCGGTCACCAAGCCCCCGCGTTGCCGCAGCAACTCCACCATCTCCCACTGTTTGTGGCTGTATGCGCTATACACGGGTGATCCGCTGGAGTCAACATGCACGTTCGGGCTGGCGCCGTGATCGAGCAGCAACTCGGCCATCTCACGGCGTCCTAAAGCCGCGCAATACCACAGCGGATAGCCTTGCGAGTACGCAGTCCAGTCTCCTTCGCCGGATGAGACGCGCTCGTCCGGATCGAAACCGTAGTAGAGCAGCAATTTGAGAGCGTCGAAGCGGTTGTTCCTCACCGCGACAGTAAGCATGCCGCCGCTGTTCCACTGCACGGGATTTGCAAGCTTACGTTCCGCATGACGCGCGCGCAGCCACTCCAGGTCGCCGTTCGCAACCGCCGCACGCGCGGCTTCATCAGCGCCCCCTGCGTCTGCCACCGTTTCAGGGGCATGCTCGGGGGTGCCTCGGCTTTCCTCTCCTTCCTCGATAATCGCGATGATCTCGTCGTATCCGCGCTCGTGCGCCAGCGTCCAGGCGGATGTCGCATCCCGGTGCGGATGTATGCCGGTGCGCGCGTTTGCACCCTTCTGCATTAGCAATCGCACAATCTCAGGCCAACGGTGTATGACCGCGTAGTGGATAGCGCGATGCTCATCTCCATAGGACACCGTCATATTCGCAAGCTCGGGCCGAGCGTTTAGCATCGTTCGCACGCGCGCAACGTCGTTGGCGCGTACTGCTTCAACCAGCCGCTGAATGGTTACGCCATCGACGTAAGCCTTAAGCTTCGGCCAGCTTTCGAACCCGTAGCTGCGGGCAATCACTAATTGGGCATCGTGCAATGCGAATGTCGCAGCGGTGGCATTGTCGTAGTGGGAGTTGACCTCCTCGGCTGCCGCAGGATCGGCTGCCGCAAAGCCGCTCAGCAGCTCTTTGGCTTGACGTTTGAGTTGTTCGAGGTCCGGATGCTCGCGCATCCGGCGGCTGGGTAGCTTCTGTTTCACATGAGCTCCTTTCCATAGCGCCCGGTGTCCGCTAGCTCGGGTAGAAAAGAGTTCACGCAAGGTCGTCGGGATCGGAAACTCGGTGGGACGCAGTCCCTTTCCGCGGACACGGAGGCGTCCTGAGCACGCCAAATCAGAGGATATCACTCGGCCTCGGAGGCATGCCAGTGCGAATCACAAGCCGAGTGGAACCTGCAAACCCTTAAGAATGGCGCGAGTCCGCAGAGGAATGGAGAACGCTCCCACAAATGCACGGCGACACCGGAATGTGCCCCGGCAGATGTTCGGGGTTTCAGTTGGTGGATGACGCGCCAACCGGAACCTGGGTGTTCGGCGTCAACTTGCCGGAAAACGCCCTACGCTTCCTTCTGCTGTCCGTCGAAAGGCGATGCACTGCCATTCGTAGGTTTGGCAGAATTAGCCGGTCAATCCGTTTGGACCTTAGCTTTTCGCGTAAGCGTTCTAGAATCAAATGGATTGGCCGGTTAATTCCGGCTTATGTGGTTCCAATCTGTGCACGCGCCACTAACTTCATGATCCCAGCTA
>QHXW01000418.1 GCA_003223115.1 Acidobacteriota bacterium | reverse complement strand
GAAGACTGGCAAGCCGGTATGGCGGACAAACCGGGACTTGGCGGCGAAAGGCGACGGGCCGCAGCGGTCAGCATGGGTTACGCCATTTGTCTGGAAGAACCCGCAACGGACGGAAGTGGTGACCGTCGGGCCTGGAGCGGCAGTGAGCTATGACGTAACAGGCAAAGAGTTGTGGCGGCTGGCCGGCATGTCGGCAATTCCGATTCCAAGTCCATTCGCTTACTACGGTTTGTTGTATGTGAACGGCGGGAAGGGAAAGCCACTAGTTGCGATCAAGCCCGGTGCGACGGGGGATTTGACAACACGCGAGGATGGAAAGCATAGCGAGTTCGTGGCGTGGTCGGAGCCGCGTGGCGGTACCTACCTGCCGACGGAGGTGGCGTACGACGGGGCGTTGTATGTACTGTCGGAGACCGGGATTTTGAGCCGCATTGACGCGAAAACCGGGAAACTCTCCTACCGTTCCAGGCTCGACGCTGGCGGGGCATTCACCTCGTCGCCGTGGGCTTATAACGGCAAGGTGTTCTGCCTCAGCGAGGAGGGCAAGACGTTCGTGATTGCTGCGGGCGAAAAGTTCGAGTTGATCCGAATCAATCTGCTGGAAGAGATGGCGCAGGCTACTCCGGCGATTGTCGGCGATCGCCTACTCCTACGGACGGAGAGCCGCTTGTATTCAATTCGGAACAAGAATTAACGAGAGGCTGCGCGGAACGCTTCGTCTGATGCATCAGCCGAACGACCAAATTGGTTTGATGCGACGTGGGCAACGGCGCGGTGCCGAGTAAACCGTAAACGCGCTCGGGACAGTCAAGAGTGTTCCACACGGACTTGTAGTCGGCTCGTAGAGTGGCGCCAGCCTGAAAGTCCCCGGATACGGCGATGTCGGACACGTGGTGACCCGACTGGATGATGGACTCGAACCCGACTTCGCGGGCTTTTGAAAAAACAAGCCTCTGAAGTGCATGGATTTACAGAATCTGCGATCAGCATTGTAGAAATAAGTGTGGATAGTTAGCCAGCGCCGGCGTTTCGTGTGTCTTGCAGCAGCTCCTGCCCAGAGCCCTAAAATCTTTAAAATGTTTATTGACAACCCGTAAGAGCCCTTGATCTTCCCGTCCGGTTTGCGCTTACTTCCCTAAGAGGGTTATGGGAACGCCGAAACCATCTCCGCCATCGCCGCCATTCTCACGTGGAAAATGCGGACACCGAACGTCACATCGGTGCCCGCAGCACGAGGTTATTTCTGCGCCGTTCCAGCTTGGGGGACGTCTTCGGTGTCGTCGAAGACCCGCTTGCGATTGGGATTTCCCGACGATCGCTCACCTGCTCCCGCACGGGAAGCTTAATCTCGAGCACGCCGTTATTGAACTGCGCTTTGGCCTGCTCGACATCCGCGCCTTCCGGCAACGGGATCTCGCGGTAGAACTGGCCAGAGCGCCGCTCGGAGCGGTACACGCCCTTTTTATTCTCCTCGTGCTCGTACTTGCGCTCGCCCTGGATGGTGAGCGCGCCATCGGTAACTTCGACTCTGACATCCTCGGGCTTCAGACCGGGCAGTTCTGCACGGACCTGGAGTTGGCCGTCGAGCTCATTAATCTTGATTGCGGGGCATCCAAGCAGCAGAATTGCTCGATCCGTGACTGAAAAGGTGCCCAAAGGACCGATCCATTTCCTCACTGAAGCGGCGCATCAGAACGAAGGGGCTGCTGGGATCCCAGTTTCCCCAACCCCCAAGCGCCTCTCCAGCTTGGTTTGCGAGGGATTTCTCTTCTACTTCCTGTTTGTTCTGCATTTTGGTATTGAGTGCAAACATAAGACTAGTTCCTCCTTTCAATTCAGATCGAACTCCTACTTTACTTCTCTACTCTCAGGTGATTCGTTACGGAGAACGAGCCGGGTACCTGCGAGGCCCTCATATAAGCCAGATTACGGTCTCGCTCATTGGCCACAACACCCTCGAGCGTGATGTTCCCGTTTTCAACAATAATGTGAATGGGCGGTATGGCCTGGTGGGCGTAGCGGTTGAGCGCCGGAGTACCGTAAATGGTGCGAAAGGCCGCTATCCGGATACCATCGTCAAACGGCGAAAGCGGAAGAACGCGAATTTGGTTGTCCACGCGCTCCACACCTTCGATCCGCTTTACGACGCGCTCGGCGTCATCCTTCAGAGTGGGCCTGGTGACTTCACCGGTCAGAATCACCGTGCCGCCATTGACCCGGAAAGCGAGGTTATCGAATACGCTGTAGTACGGCAACATCAACAATTCATGCCGAACCTCGCGTTCCAGGTATGTGTTCGGCTTGGTTACGACAATGGCCGGCCCAGCCGCGAAGCTGACGGTCGAACCTACTATCAGAATCAGAACACCAGTAAGAGAAAGCAACAGCAATTTTCCTTTCATTGGTTTTTCCTCCTTTCCTTTAACGATCATCTTGGATTGAGAACTTCTAAGCCGCCGGGACAGGCTCAGCTTGGACCCGGCTGCGATCCGGAGCGCCATGATGCCATTCCTTGCGCGGGCCCGAACTTTCCCACGGCACAGCGTACCGCCGGTTACACTGCGCGCACCGGTAATGGCCGTTGATTGGCCACGTCGGATCCGGGTGCATCATGGAGCACCAGCCGCTTTGCAGATCATTCCAGAACTTTACGAGGCGCAACATCGTTCGCAACTTCCTTTCGCTCGAAGAATGCCGGACGGGCCGAAAAACGGCCATCCGCGGGAGCGTCTACTGCGACGGATGTAGCTTTGATAGGGACCTGGCGTTACGCTCAGGTGTGCCATGCGTGCGAAACGCAATTGGCAAATCCGCGCAGAACGCTCAAGGAAGCAATTCTGATTAGCGCTTCCGTGTTAACAGATGCTGTAGGGCGGCTCAAGGTTACAGCAATCCGATCATGAAAGTTTGATCTTGTCTCACGCAACTTGGAGCAGACATCTGTGAGTCCAGACACAATGCTTTTGAGGATATCGTTCTTTGGGGGACGACTAACCCTAACCCAAATCCTCAAGCGAATGGGCCCAAGGGGCTTGCATTAGATTCCAGGTACGGCGCTGTGGGCCCGCTAGTCGGTGTGCGAAATCTGGCCACGACGTAATGTCGCGACCCGGGTCTGGCAGTGACGGGGGTCTCCACTCGGGACGGTATGATGATCGCATTCAGTCGATTGAGATAGACCCTGAGCTAAACCCCATTGCTCTCGCGGAAGCCGACCAACAGTATCGCGAGTTCGCCGATCACACCTTGCGCGTCGTCGCACGACCGCCTTCGCGAGGATTCGCCTGGCAACTCGAGTGGAAAGGAGCGCCACCACTTGGGCAACAAGCGTGGGAGTTTCAAAACATGGCGATCCGGGCATACAAGAGACTGGCGAGAATCATGGAGTAGTGCAGGACCGGTAGACACAATGGCAGCGAATGGTCACGTTCGCCGTTGGAGCTGATTAAAGGAAACGCGCTCCAAATTTCAAAAACCAGACATCCCGCAGCAGATTTCGCTTAAAGGCATCTCTTCATGTGGCTGGTCCGGTCTACGGTCCGGAAACGGCATTCGCGTAATCTGGATGGGCGAGATTGACCCCCATACTGAGCATCACGGCTTAGACGGTCTGAGGGTATCCCTGAAGGGTCGCCGGCGCGGACAGCCCATGACCTTCGCCGGACTCCGCTCGCTATTTCGCCATCATCGCGTTAGCGGCCAGGCGCCTCGCGCCAATCCGCATCGGCTCCGCCATACCTTTGGAGCGGATATGGTGCGGGCCGGCATCTCCTTGCCCGCGCTGCAGCACCTGATGGGACATTCTCAGATTCACAGCACGATGCTCTACGTCCAACTCGCACCCCGGGACGTCTGGCGCGAATATGCCCGGGCGGTCGAGAAACGCAGTCCCTTGGGCTCTTCGCAAATCCCATGAGCCACTCCACACCCGGTCTCAAACAGATTTTCCTAGAGCACATCGATACCCTCGCCCTGACCCTGCGTCCTGCCACTGTGACCGGCTATCGCGGCGCGGCCCGTCACTTCCTCGCCTATCTGCACGCTGCCTTCCCGCACCTCCGCCGGCTCTCCCAACTGCGGCGCGATCCGTATCTGCTCGCCTGATTCCGCCGGCTGTGCGAACAAGATCCCCCTTTGTGCAATAAGACCCGCGAGAATCGCCTCCTTTGTCTCCGCCGCTTGCTCGACGACCTCTCCGCCAACGGCCACCCCCTCCAGTACGGCCTGATTCGCCGCGAGGACTTCCCTCCTCATCCGCGTTATCTGCCCAGACCGCTTTCTCCGCAAGACGATCAACTCCTCCAACAGGAACTGCGCCGTACCGGCGATCTACCTGCCAACGCGCTCCTGCTGACCCGCGCCACCGGAATCCGCATCGGCGAATGCCTCGATCTGGCTTTGGACTGCCTTCGTCAGGTCGGAGAGAACCAATGGGCGCTGCATGTCCCCATCGGCAAACTGCATTCCGAACGCCTGGTTCCCGCCGATGCGGACGTCCGCCAGATGGTCGCCGGCATTCTGGCTTTGCGCGCGCAGGCTCCCCCCGCCTACCTGGACAACTCCGAAAGCTTGCTACTGCCACGCTGCCGGCGTTCCCGCTTGGCTCAAGATCTGCGCGGCGCGTTAGCCGAGGCAGGCCAACGGGCAGGTTGCTCGTGTCACGTGACCCCCCACCGCTTACGCCACAGTTTCGCCACGGAGATGCTTCGCCTCGGCGTCAGTCTTCCGGCCCTGATGCAACTGCTGGGGCACCACGACATTCGCATGACCCTGAGGTATGTGCAGTTGACCCAAGTGGACCTCCAACGCGAGTTCCACCTCGCTCGCCAGCATGCGTCCCAGCCACACCATCTTCCCGTGATGGCAGTTCCTACGGCCGCCACCGCGGATCCTCCGGGAATCCACCAAGCTCTGGCTGCCGCCCGCCATCTCCTGGAGATCTACCGGCGTCAGATCGTCGATGAAAAAACCCGCCGTCGGCTGCAGCGGCTCGACCACCGGCTCCTCGCCGCCGCATCCCAACTTGATCGAATCATTACAGCCGAAAAATGAGGAAAAATTGGCCGGTCAATGGCCAACCCCTGGTGATTGCGCTCGGTGTGATAATGGGCGACGAAGTTGTGCATGGTGGTCCGCAATGACTCCTCTCCAAACAGGATCATCCGGTCCAGACAGGATTCCTTGACGGTCCGCACGAATCTCTTCGTGAATCTCGGGTTGAGCCCACAACCGATTTTGATGCCTCTCTTCCCAGAATCCTGGGCCAGCACAAGCGACAAAAGGCCGCCCATCGTACCGCCGACACCCAGCCTGACAAAAGTTCTTCGATCGGTTCGCATCGCTACCTCCTGATCGCCACGGTGTTTTCTTTCACTCAGGCGTGCGCACGGCCATCTGCAGGAATTTATCGATTTTGAGAAGAATTGTATTGTGTACGTTGATCGTTGTCAATAAGACATGCACCGGGTGGTGGAGGCTTGAAATCCCCGGTGGACAGGAGCATACTCGTCTAAAATTCCAGGGCAGGAAAGGAAAACTCGCTATGACCACGCGGTTTTTCAGTCTCATCGCCTTCGTTTGTTTCTTCCTGTTTGGCTCGGTGGCGGTACTCGCGCAAGGCGAGCGAGCCACGATCACGGGAACGGTTACGGACTCCACCCAGGCCATTGTGCCTGATACCCGAATTACGGTTCGAAATCTCGACACAAATGTCGAGGAAAGGACCGTGACGAATTCGTCCGGAATTTATTACGTTCCCGCGCTGCCGCCAGGACGATACGAAGTCGCGGCCGAGAAGTCGGGCTTCCGCGCCGCCAAGGTCGAAAATCTCCCACTGACCGTTGGATTAACAGCAACCGTCAATATGATACTGGAGGTCGGCACGGTATCTGAAGCAGTGGAGGTTAACGCAACCGCAGTGCAGCTCGAAGCGCAAACGTCCGGTCTAGGCAAGGTCGTGCAGACGCGCCAGATTCTGGAGTTGCCAAATTTGGGCCGTGACCCCTTCCAGTACTCAGCCCTTGCCCCCGGGGTGATTCCATCGTCTGGACAGGTGGGCGTGGGGGGCGACGCGATCGGAAGTGCCAGAAACGCTCGGATCAGCGGCGGGCTCGCAATGCAGAATGGAATTCTGGTTGACGGCGGAGAAAGCCGCGGAACGACCAGCAGTGGGCAAACCTATACTCCCCCGCTGGAGTCGGTCGCCGAGTTCAAAGTGGAAACCGCAACTTACTCGCCGCAGTTTGGCCGCGCCGCCGGCGGGGTAATCAACGTGGCCACCAAGTCTGGCACGAATCAGTTCCACGGCAGCGGATATGAGTACCTCCGCAACGATCATCTCAACGCCAACAATTGGACCAACAATCTGAACGGCATTCCCAAGGGACTTTATCAGTGGAATCAATTCGGAGCCACGATTGGTGGTCCGGTCGTCCACAACCGCACGTTTTTCTTCTTCAATTACCAAGGCAAACGTGAGGGCTCTCCTTATCAATTTCTGGACACAGTTCCGTCGACGCTGCAGCGGCAGGGTGATTTCTCGCAAACTTTCGATCGGTTTGGAAGACTCGATGTGATCTACGATCCACAGACTACACGGCCTGATCCCGCTCACTCGGGGAGTTTGATTCGCGATCCATTCCCCGGTAACAAGATCCCGTCCGATCGCGTAGATCCGATCGCGGCCAAGGTCTTGCCCTTCTGGCCCGACGCGAACCGACCGGGGGAAGGTCCTTCGTTGATCAACAACTTCTTCATTTCCGGGAAGACGATCCTTCCAACGAATGCGTACTTCGCCCGTGTTGATCATATGATAAATGCCAAGCACCGGCTATACGGACGGTTCGGCGCCCAGCAGGCGCGGGGTTACAGCACGGGCCTCAAAAGCATTGCTTTCCCCGCTACAACCATTGATTCGGACCCAACCCGAAGCGCGTTGATCAGTGAAACCTCGAGCTTTTCCCCGACTATGTTGGGTGAGTTTCGGCTAAGCTATACGCGCATTCAAAACAACAGCTATCCGTTAAGCGAAGGCTTCAATATGGCTAGTCTGGGGTTTGGGCCTAATTTAACCAGTAACGTGTTTTATAAGCAGTTTCCGGACATTTATGTACAGACCTATGCCTCTGGAACAGGTCTCACGGTTACCGGAGCATCGCCGAACGAAGTCGGCCAGTTGGGAGGTGCGCACAAAGTGCTGACACCGCAAGATACCTGGCAGGCACAGTATCACTTCACGTGGATCAAGGCGCGCCATAGCATCAGAATGGGTGCTGACCTGCAATTAATCAAGATGAACGCGTATAACTCGCAGTATTCTGCCGGTCAGTATGCGTTCGATCGCACCTACACCCAGGGGCCCGACCCCAACCAATCCACCTTGAATGGCGGGAACGGGATGGCTACCATGCTGCTGGGGCTTCCGATCGCAGGCGCTCTCACCATCAGCAACCGTCTATTTCTGTATAACAAGTATTACGGATTTTATGTAGCAGATGATTTCCATGTGAATAAGAAGCTCACCCTCAACCTGGGTCTGCGGTACGAATACACGACACCGTATGCCGAAAAGTTCGGGAACCTCAGCTATTTTGACTTCAATGGCACCGAGCCGCTCACGGGACGAAAAGGCGTTTTGAAATTTATCAAACCGGGTGGGTACCAGAGTGATCCCAAACGACTGAATTTTTCGCCGCGTGTCGGTTTCGCTTATCAGCTCAATTCCAAGACTGTAATCCGCTCCGCGGGAGCTATTTTCTATGCCGCTAACAATGGCCTCAACAACGCTGCGACGGACTTCGGCACAGGCGGTTTCACCTCCAACTTTTTATACCTCGGTCAGACCAACCCACTTGGTGCCAGCACACCGCCCATAGGCGGTTCGTGGGAGAATCCGTTCGCAGCGGGCATCACGGGAATTGACAAGACTTCCTCATTCGCAGGGCGGGCCGTTCGCGCAGATACCCGAAACCATCCACTTGCTTATGTGAGCAACTGGACTTTGAGCATTCAGCGAATGGTGACGTCGACCCTGATGGTCGAAGGGGCCTATGTGGGTAGCAAAATCACGCATCTTTTCTGGAATCGGCAGAACAATCAGGACAGTCCGTTGTTACTGCCGTTAGGTAATCAACTCCTCCAGCCAGTCGCGAATCCTTTTATCGGACAGATTAAAACAGGCGCATTGAGCGGGCCCACGATCACTTTGCGTCAAGCCCTGCGGCCCTACCCCCAATACCTCGATGTGCTCATCTTCCGCGATCCATATGGTGACTCCGAATACGAGAGCGCCACATTGCGCGTCGAGAAGCAGTATGCCCGTGGCCTCACTTTTTCGGCCGGGTACACATTTTCAAAGGCGATCGCCTCTACCGGAGAGTCGAACACGTGGGTGGTAGGTCCGTCAAACGCGCTGTACAATCCCAAGTACAACCGTTCTTTGGAAGCCAATGATCTCACTCACCGTCTGGTCCTGAGCTACGTGTGGGACACACCGATTGGTATCGGAAAGCCTTATCTTTCTCATGGAGTCGTCGGCAGAGTGTTGGGGAATTGGGAGGTCACCGGGATCACCGTGATACAGGGTGGCCGCCCCATCCTTATCACCGCTCCGGATAACACGCACCTGCTTAACTTCTCTTACACCAACGGCCGCGCTAACCGGCTTCACGATCCGGTTCTTTCGCACGGGCAGGGCACACAGGAATGGTTCGACACCACGGCTTTCGCGGAGGCACCGGCGTTCACGGTTCCGAACGATTCATTAAGTCAGCCCCATCTTCGGGGGCCTGGCCTGGTCAGTTTCAATGTTGGAGCTTTTAAAAACATCCCATTCAAGGAGCGCCTTAACTTTCAGTTCCGCGCGGAGTTCTTCAACATCTTCAACCATCCTGCGCTGGAGGTGCGGTACTCCAGTACGGATGTGACCTCGTCACAGTTCGGCCAAATTGTCAGCGGTGGAGGGGAGCGAAATATTCAGTTGGGGGTTAGGGTTATTTTCTGACCGGGCCGGTGACGGACCCTGCCAATCAGGAGTTGTTGCTGCAAGCATTGCGCGCGGCTCAAGTTAGTGATGAACCTGCGACGTGCGCGATAAGCAGCTTTTCATTTTCAAATACGGATCAGATCAGGCTGTTTCGGCTTCGCCACCGAGAGACCGAAGATACCGCTGAGCGCCGTTCCGGCCGTGGTCTTGAGCAAATTACGATGTGATAATGAAGCTTTGAAATCAGGCATTTTATTTTCCATCCGCGGAGCTATTGCGCGGTCGCTAACTGCCGAGTGTGCGTCAGGCAGTCGCTGACATGTCTTCCTTTTATCGAAGATTACTAGTCTAGTGTGTCAGAAGTTCCTTAACACAACGTAGGACTGCCTGTCGACCGGCCGGCGTCGGAGTGGCTTGCGTCAGCAGCCCGTAGCGTCCAAGATCTCGCTGCAGAACTCTTTCAGATCCGCGCGCGCCTCTTCTTCGGTTGCGTACTCCGGAAGCAGGTAGATCGTTGGCTCGCGCTCAGATCCTCCAGGCTCAACTCGGCACTGGTTGGGTCCGCCTGACGCAACCAGTCTAGAAATCGCTGGGCGGGCATCACTATGACCGCTGATCGGTTGATCGCATCCAGCGCCGTGCATCCGATGTGCTCAGGCTGCCTGACGGTAATCATAATATAATTCAGCATCCCGCCCAGCCGCTGTCTTCGCCGGATGGCCCCACTCGTTTCAACCTGGGGGCTCGCGCGGAACGATCAACCAGTTCGTGTTCTACGTGGTGGCCTCCACGCGGGGCGCCGAAGTGGAGTGCCTTGCTGGGCACGGTCTTCTGCGGCATTCTTTGCAACGACCGATGGGTGGTTTATCTGACCTACCATTCCGGCCGCATGCAGTTGTGCTGGGCTCATCTGAAGAGGAACATCCTGGGAATCGCCGATTATGCGCGCAGCCCCTCGTCGCAACAGTTTTGCCTGGACGCGTTGGCCATTGTGGCTCGGCTGTTCCGTCTCTGGTATCGGTTTCGCGGAGACTTGCGGGACCGTCGCGGCAATCCGCAGCTCCTGGACCAGCGGCAACTCCTGCAAAAATCGATTTCCTTGCAGAAGAAGCTGCTCGCTCTGGCGGAGGCGCACTTGGACCATGCGGACCGCGAAGTGCGCAATCTGGCGACGGCGCTGTTTATTCATTTCGAACGGCTGTTCACGCATTCCTGGAAGTCGAAGGAGTGGAGCCGACCAATAACGTAGCGGAACGGGTCTTGCGCACGGCCGTCCGGGTGGCGGAAGATTAGTTTCGGCAACCGCAGCCGCAACGGCGAAATCGCCACGGCCCGCTTGCTCACTGTGACTCAGACCTGCAAGAGGCAACAGCGTCACGTTCTGGGTTACCTTACTGACTCAGTACGCTCTCACCGCCGCCAGGCAACGGCACCGTCCTTGCTCCCGCAGCGGCGTTGACTCCCTGAACTGTTACCAAACAGCCACGCACCGCGCCTATGAAAGCACGGAGCTTAGATACGGAATTTTAAGTGGGAAAGTAGCTATAGCTAGTTTTCCATGTCTTGACGACAGCACGAATCATGAAAAATGGGTTCCAGATCGCGATATGCTATGCTACCAGATCGCGATATGCTAACAGAGCTGACGTTAACTTCTCGGTGGCCCTCCCCAGAGAGGCGTGACTGGAATCTCCAGACTGTCGCTTGCGCCGCTGGTGGGGTACCGGGAGATCCGTTGACGGTCACGCTCACCCTGGTCCAGGGGACGGGAGAATTGTGCTTTGTGTGCCTGCGCACAGTGCCACCTACGCCCCTGGCCATTAACCCAAGCTCTTCCAACGCTCCGGCATTTTATTTTCGAGGGAGGCTAGAAGATGAGGCGTAATTTCCCTTCCATAGCGCGAGCTCCGCCTTTCTGAAGATCCCAGTGGGTCACGTCCGAGAAAATTTGCCCTGCTGTCCCGGGACTCGAAATATTGCCATCGGGATTGAGGAAGTTGGGATGATTGAAAATATTCGATATGTGCCAGCTAAATTGGAGGGTGAACCGCTCTGTCAACTTGGCGTCCTTATTCAGGCTAACGTGATGCGCGTTGTATCCCGGACCTTCCAAGATATTCACGCCACTGTTCCCAAACCGGCCATCCGGTGGGACGGCAAACGCGGAAGGATCAAACCAACGATCGAGTTTGCGCTGGCTCGCCGGTAAATTGCCGTTCGCTATGCGATCGGGAAGTCCGCCGAAAGTCTGAGTGTTCGATGGGTCTGAGCCAGAAAAGCCAGGCGTGAAGTACTGGCCACTCACCAAAAATCCGACGTAATAAATTGTCCACCCCCCGATGATGCGATTGAGAGCGCCGGAGGTCCCGTGCCCGAAGGGTAGCTGGTAACCCAACTGCATTACGAACCGGTGGCGGGGTGTGACATCGTCCTGGTTCCAGAACAAGGGCGCGTATGGGTTTTCCAGGTTAAGAAAATTCGACATAGCATGTGCCCACGTATAGTGAGCGTCAAGGGTGAGAGCTCCAACTTTCCGCTGTACCTCAACCTGGAGTGCGTCGTAGTTCGTACTGCCATTCGTCCCCACCACGTTGGCCCTCACGAACTGAGGATATGGGCGTCGGCTTTGATCGAAAGGCGCCAGGCTGGGCTCTGGGATATTGATGTTCCGCACGTAGTTAAGACCACGGTCACGCGCTCCGATATATGAGAGACGCAGACCGACATCACGCCACTGGTGCTCTACGTTGAGATTAAACTGATAGATGTCCCCGTTATGGGTGTCGCTCGGGTAACCGGACACGCTCTGCGAAGCAACCTCGCCGGCGACACTTAGGAAGGGATTAGGATACTGGAACAAAGGAACGCCATTCACGATTGAATTGATGTAGGTTTCGCCGAGCTGGAAGGGACCTCCTCCCTGAGTTCGCCCGAATCTGTTTATGGCCTCTGAATATGCAGCGAATCCACCCCGAATGACCGTATTCCCGATTCGATATGCAGCCCCAAGCCTCGGACGGAAGTTCGTTTTTCTAGGGCTCGGAAATACCGTACCCGTGACGATCGTAATACTGCTGGGATAGAGCGGGCTAACTTTGTTGCTCGCGTTCGATGGAATGATTACATTACCCGTAGCCCGGTCAAAATTGTACTGAAGCCCGTCGTCGTAGCGGCCGACCCCAAAGTAGTCCCAGCGCAGGCCTAAGTCGAGATTCAGTCTAGAGCTGACCTTGAAGGTATCGTTTACAAAGAGCCCTTGCTCGTATGATTTAAGGACCCTATTCGTGATCGGATTAAGTCGGAAGCTGCTGATGGGCAGCCCCAACAAGAAGTCCGCGTAGGAGTACCCCGTAAAGGACCCGTCAAAATCAAAGCTGCCATACGTACCTGTGGGAACAGTCCCATTGTGGTGCCTGAACGTCCTAAGTTCACCACCGAACTTCAGCACATGCCTGCCCAAGGCTGCCGTTACCGAGTCGGCGTACTGGAAGTCTCTGAAGTCCTGCAAAATCCCACCCGGCACTTGCGAGAGCGACGTAAATCCCACTATGTTCTGCTGGGGAAAACCCATGGCGGACAACCCCTGGGGATTCACGCCTTGGAGCCCAATGGCTTTGACCGCCGCGTCTCCTTTCGGGGGCTTAAAGCCATAGTTTTGCTTTCCATCGTCGACTCTGTCTTTGATCCATCCAAACCGAAAGCTGTTTATCAGCGCGGGCGTGAACAGATGAGTATCCTCGATACTCAACGTGCTGTGGTGACGATTCCTTGTCCAGCCGAATTCGGGAAGCGGCCCGGATAACCAATAGGGGACCCAGCGTTCTATCAACCTACCGGTGATGGTGTTCTTGGAAGTGAGCTTGTGGTCGATACGCGCTAAGTAGTCGTCCATCCTAGGCAGGTCGTCCGGTTTGGGATGCAGCCAGCCGAAGTTATTGATCAATGTGTCGGGCCCACCAAAATTAGGCGACGGAATATACAGTTGTTGAATTTGCTGAGATGTCGCGTTTAAGCGATCCTGCGGAATAACATTTCCGGTGAAAGCGTTGCCGGTCAGGGGGTCTTTTACAACGATCCCGTCGCCAAGCAATGATGAAAAATTACCACCTCGCATGTTAGCTGTGGGCACGTTTGCATACTTGAAAGAATGCGAAGGAACCAGAAGAGCGAGCCACCCGGCGTAGAAAAAAGTCTTATTCTTTCGAATCGGGCCGCCTACGTTCGCACCAAGCGTATGTATTCGGAATTGTGTCTTCGAGGGATCGAAGAAGTTACGCGCGTTGAGGGCTTCGTTGACTTGGCTGTAAAGTAGCCGTCCATGAAGTTCGTTTCCCCCCGAATGAGTTATAAGGCTGAAGTTCGCAGACCGGCTGTACTCGGCGGAAGCAGATGACGTGATCGCCACCATTTCCTGCATAAATTCCATGTCATTCGTTTGATTGACCGACGTGTCCTCGGTCACACCGTCGACACCCTCTTGCACCTGGCTGGGAGCTTGACCATTGAAGTGCATCGCATAATTTCCGCCATTTCCATCCACCACCCCGGGCATGGTGACTAACACGAGATTGGGATCCGTATATTGCGCGACCATCGGAATCTGATCGTATTTCTGGCTCGTGAGGGTTTGGTTGATCGTAGCTCCTTCGGTGCTGATTACGGCGGCATTTGCTTGAACGGTGACCTCAGCTTTCGCCTCTCCCAGTTGCAATGGAATATCTACGCGACGAGTCTGGCTGCTCTCCAGAATGATGTTTTCGGCCAGAAACTTCTTAAATCCGGTTTGCGTGGCGGTAAGGTTGTATGTACCACGCTGCAGGTAAGGAAATTCATAATCACCCGATGCGTTTGTCGTGGCCGTACGCGTGAAGTTAGTTTCCGAATTGACGAGCGAGATTGCCACTTCGGCGACCGCCGCACCCAAAGGATCCTGGGCGGTACCACGGATGGTCGAAAGGGTTACCGTCTGGGCAACTAGGCCAGGTGAAATCAGAAAACCGGCAGTCATCACCCACAACGCAATCCAAGAAATACACACGCGACCACCTGTAGCCTGTTCGGCTAAACATCTCATCGAAGTCTACCTCCAAGGAATTTGCATGATATTGTCACAGGCGGGTATTTTTGTCAATCAAAAAATGCTGCAATCAAATGCGCAACACATGTTCTGAGATTGCCGTCCGGGGGCCGCAGCTCAGAGGCGACGATTTGTGATCGCGACTTTGAGCAACGCCTTTAAGAAGACACTGCTGCCGCACTGTTTCCGAGGCGGCACATGGTCCTCAACAACCGAGGGTCATTGAGTATGCCGTAGAAGGCAGCAGATGCTGCGCCTTTCAGGCCGATGTCTATTCCCAGGGCGCTGATCGCTATTTCGCAGTGACCCATCCAATCGCAAACTTGCAGCGATAATTCTTCCCGAAGCCCTGGCATAAAAAGATCTTCGGCTCGCACAAGATAGCCCCCCAGGATGATCAGCTCAGGACTGAACATTGCGACTAGGTGCGAGATGCCGATACCGAGAAGGCGCGCGACCCTGTTCACAACATGGATCGCATCGGGATCATGACGGCGGGCTCGATCGAACACGTCGGCAAGTTGCATGGCCGCCGGGGGGACGCCGGAAGCCGCAGTACTCTCGAGATATTGGCGAATGATGTTGGGCCCCGAGGCAATCGCTTCCAGACACCCGCGCTTCCCACATCTGCAAAGATCGGAGGCTCCAGGGTCAATGGTAATGTGTCCGAACTCTACCTGGGTGTGACCTCCGAGAAACTGGTTATTGGCCACCACTCCGGCCCCGACTCCTTTTCCGACTTCGATGTATATGCAATTTTCACAGTTGTGCGCGCGCCCATGCGAGCGTTCGGCCATGATGAAAGACTGGGCCGAGTTCTGTACAAAGCACGGTAAGTTCAATACCGAAATTAGATTTTCCTCTAGTGGGAATTTCCGCCACCCCAAATTAAGAGCGGTCACGCGACCGTGTGAATCTCGCACGCCTGGGCGGCTCATGCCAACTGCAAGCACCCGCTCCCGTTGTGGCCTCGCAAGACTGCGGCATACCATCTCGACGCCGTTGGCAATTTTAGCGAGCTCCAACGGCTCGCGCAGGTCTAGATTCTCCTCCCACCGGCAAACGAGATCTCCTAGAAGGTTCGTTAACGCAAAACGTATGGGGGAGGCTTCAAGATCCACTGCGACCAGATACGCCGCTTCGGGATTAAGCCGGAGGATCTCGCGCCTTCGACCTGTCTTCGACTGCAGTTCTCCGGCTTTAAAGACGATGCCGGCACGGATGAGGTGTTGAAGCGCGTGGCAGGCGCTCGCGCCATTCAGTCCGGTCCTACCGAGTATTTCAGTTCGGGTTATGGTGGACTGCTCGCGAAGAGTTCCCAGGATCGTCCGGAGCCACTGCTCTGCAATGGTACGCGTCCGTCCCGCCTTGAAAGGGGTCCTGCGATGTTTCCGCAAACCTACCGGGGTCAGCACCGCAACCTCGATAAGGCTGGCGGAACTCTTCCCGTTGGGCAGCTAAGTAGTAGTCGCATGATTGGCGCGCCAGTTCTTCAGTCTAACGTCTAACAGCATTGTGTCACGGGAGATTCGGTTTGGCGACACACATTTTTGATTGACAAAACAACCCTTGTGTGACACCATCGACCCGTATTAAAATAGGGCTGTTTTGGGGGCGTCGCCGGATGCCGTGGTTCGCAAAAACACGCTTTCCGTCGGCGGTAGCTGTTTTTGCGTTTTCTAACGACCAATTTTCTAACGACCAAATCGATAACTCAAAGTCGTATCATTCTGGCGGCTGGAATAGCCGGAGTTTTGGGAGCCATCCTGGCCGCCTCTTCCCAGGCTTCGCCGCCGCCGCAGGTCAAGAACGTCAAGATTGATTACCAGCGTGACATAGCACCACTCTTCCAGACGCGATGTTACAGTTGCCATGGACCAACGCAGCTGACCAACGGTCTGAGACTGGATGTAAAAGCTGCGGCGATGGCCGGAGGTGTTTCGGGCCCGTCGATAAAGCCCGGCAACAGTGCGGAGAGCAGGCTGATTCAGCTGGTTTCCGGCACCGGCAAAATAGCGATGCCGCCGGTTGGGCCTCGGCTTTCAGAGGAGCAAGTTGGGCTGCTTCGAGCTTGGATCGACGAGGGTGCATCGTGGCCGGAAACCGAGCTGCCGGCACAAGCAGGCACGCCGGCCAAAAGTGCGCACTGGGCGTTCCAACCTGTTCGCCGTCCAGATCCGCCGAGCGTTCGAAAGGGCCCTTGGGTACGAAATCCGATCGATGCATTCGTTCTATCACGGCTTGAGTCCGAGGGCATCGATCCGTCTCCAGAAGCTGACCGATATACGCTGATCCGGCGCCTCAGTCTGGATTTGACTGGCACCCCGCCCACGCCTCACGAGATCTCCGATTTCATCCAGGACAATCGGCCCAGTTCCTACGAGCGTTTAGTGGACCGCTTACTTGCGTCTTCCCACTATGGTGAGAAATGGGCACGGCACTGGCTGGACTTGGCGCGTTATGCCGATAGCGACGGTTACGAAACCGATCAACTTCGGCCTTACGCATGGCGGTATAGAGATTGGGTCATCGATGCGCTGAACCGCAATCTCCCATATGACCAATTTACGATCGAGCAGCTGGCCGGTGACCTTCTGCCAGACGCAACTGTCGAGCAGAAGCTGGCGACCGGATTCAATCGGAATACTCTCAGCAACCGCGAGGGCGGTGCTGACCCCGAAGAGTACCGGGTCGAACAAATCGTAGATCGGACCAGTACGGTGGGCACCGTGTGGCTGGGAATGACTGTCGGGTGCGCGCGCTGTCATAACCACAAGTACGACCCGATAAGCCAGAAAGAATTCTATCAACTATACGCATTCTTTAACAACGCTGATGAAATCAATATCGCAGCCCCAACTCCGGGAGAGCTTGGACAGTACCTTAGAGAACGGCCCGAATACGACAAGAAACGGCGGGAAATCCTTTGCAACCTGGAGAAACAATTGGCGCCTCAGCAGACAGCATGGGAGAAGAAAACTCTTGAAGCAGTTACAGCTCCGGGTAAAGATTACCGCTGGGACAGACAATGGGAATTGCTTGGATTGATTTGGGAAGGTGGCAAGGGCGGTGGTCAGCTCGAAGGCCGCTTCATTATTGAGACTGAGCCAGCCAAACGCACCGAAACTCAGAAGGAAAGAATGTTTGAATATTTCCTTCGGCAAGGTGAGTTGATCGATCCGCCGCGGTTCAAAGAGCTCAACATCAAAGATGTCGTTAAGAAGCTGGACGACTTAGAAAATGCTTCTACCCGTCTGACCCAGGCGCCCACATTTTTTGAGAATCCGCATCCGCGTACCAGTTATGTCCATCTGCGCGGCGACTTCCGCTCCAAAGGGATTGACGTCGAGCCTGCATTGCCCGCTGTTTTTGACTCCCCTCAATGGGACAAGAAGCCGTCCCGGCTGACGTTCGCGCGCTGGTTGGTATCGAAACAGAATCCACTCGCCGCCCGCGTGGCAGTTAACCGCTTATGGCAGGAACTGTTCGGTGCGGGTATTGTGCTGACGTCGGAGGACTTCGGGACGCATGGCGCCCGTCCAACTCATCCAGAACTGCTGGACTGGTTAGCCTCGGAGTATATGGATGGCGGATGGGATACAAAACAGATGATCCGCCTGATCGTCACCAGCGCGACCTATAGGCAGTCTTCGCGGATCAGAAAGGAACTCGAAGTACGTGACCCAGCCAATACGCTTTTGGCTCGACAGTCGCGGGTACGGCTTCCGGCCGAGTTGATTCGCGACAGTTCACTGGCTGTGAGCGGGCTTTTGAGTGACACGGTCGGAGGCCCCAGCGTTCATCCGCCACAACCCGAATCCGTGACCAAACAGGCATTCGAGACTCCATGGGTGGAAAGTACAGGACCGGACCGGTATCGCCGAGGCCTTTACATTTGGTTGCAACGAACAGCGCCGTATGCACAATTGATCAATTTCGATGCGCCGGACCCGGTGCGGACGTGCAGTCGCCGCGAACGGTCCGATACGCCGTTGCAGGCTCTGAACTTGCTCAATGATCCGGTGTTCTTTGAAGCTGCTCAAAGTTTAGCGATGCGGATCCTCTCCGAGAAAAATGGTGGCACGGCTGACAGGATCCGTTACGGATTTGAGCTGTGCACATCGCGGCCCCCGGATTCTGATGAGATCCAGCGACTGACTCTTTACTTCAACCGGCAGCGAGCTTCTCTGAAGAGCGAACCTGATGCGGTTCCCGCTATGTTCCCGAATCGTGTGGACGGAACTGACCCAGTCGACGCAGCGGCTTGGACGGGTCTGAGCAGTGTCCTGCTGAATCTCGACGAATTCATCACTCGCGAATAGCTATGGATTTCTGGGACCTCAATGCGACTGAGAGCCGACGTC
>QHXW01000417.1 GCA_003223115.1 Acidobacteriota bacterium | reverse complement strand
GAATACCGGCGAAGCCATCGCGAATCTCGAAAAATCACTGGCAATCGATGGGAGCGACGTACAAACTAAACAGGAGCTGGCGCTTTGCTACATAAAGAAGGCAAATTATGTGAAGGCCCACACTCTCCTGGAAGAAGTGGTGGCTAAACAGCCGGAGCTCGCCTCTGCGCATGTGGCGCTTGCCCAAACTTACTACAAACTGAAGAAGACAGCGGATGGAAACCGCGAGAGAGCGATCGTGGCACGGCTTCAAGCCGCGGAACGGGAGAGACAAGCCCAAATACGAAATTCCGCCGCGCGCCAGTGACGGACGGGCTTCCTGCGAAGTCCGAGTCGGATGGATGTCGAATTCGGGACGCTTTCCGATATTGATAAAACGGCCACGGCGAGGGTTCGGACTGTGATACGGTATGAGCCATGGATCTGCGTATTCCGGTGGCCGCCATATTCATTCTGCTGGGCGCCATTCTTGCTCTTTACGGATGGTTGGCGCCCCAGGACGTGGCCCCCGTAGACCTCGGGATTCGCGTGAATCTACTGTGGGGATGCTTGATGTGCCTGTTCGGTGTGGGACTCGGGACGTTTGCGATGCTCTTCCGTTCGCGCAGTTAGTGCACGCAGTCGTTGCGATTTTGGAAGACTTTCCGAATTTCCACGGGGTTGTTGCATGCCTGCATGTCTCCCCGTCATACTGAATTCAAGGAGATCGAATGCCTTTGCAACGAGTGAAAGTTGCAGGTCGCAAACCCGCGCTCCCAAATCGCACGGCAGCACGCGACAAAAACTTTATCGCATTGACGGACAAAGTTTTTGGAGTCCTGGAAGCCTTCAGCCAGAATCCCAAGGAGCCGATCACACTGGAGGAGATCACGCAATCGGTCGGCCTGGCGAAAACCACCGTTCACAGGTTGCTGTACTCCATGAAAAAAATCGGGTACGTGGACCAGAATGAACAGTCCGGCAAGTACATGCTCGCTCCTAAGTTTTTCGAACTCGGCCGTTCGGTACTGCCGTATCAGCGAGTGGCCGCTCTGGCCAGACCGCTGCTCGAAAACCTGAGGATCCGCTGCGGCGAATCCGTTCACGTCGGAGTTTTGGATAAAGGGCTGGTGACGTACATAGCGGTACTGGAGAGCCAGAATCCTTACCGCTGCGCCGCCGTGATTGGCGAGATCAATTACGCGCATTCCACCGCCGTCGGAAAGTGCCTGCTGGCCGATCTGCCCGAAGCCCAAGTGGAAGAAGTCATCCGTGAACACGGCCTTTCGAAGCTGGCTCGGAACACCATCACCAACGGCACGCAATTGCTGGAAGAATTACGGCGCGTCCGAGAACAGGGCGTGGCTACCAACATCGAAGAGAACATCGATGGAGTCATCTGCGTCGCTGCCCCGATTCGCGACCAAACGGGGCAGACGGTTGCCGCGCTCAGCGTATCCGGGCCGGCGATCCGCATGGAAGTGATCCTGGACGTCGCCAAACGGGAAGTGAAGCGCGTGGGCACTCGCATCTCAACGATGCTGGGCTGCCCCGATGGCGATGACGGCTCCCGGTCCGTGGTGGCCATGCCTGGACCCTCCGCATCCATCTATCCCAGAAATTAGCGAAAAACGATATTCAAGGCGACGTATGCGGCAGCAACAAGTGCCGCGAGAAATGCCGGTGTCCGGAACCAGGCAACCTTTGGGCCTTGCGCGGTGTCGCTCGAGTGATTGAATACCAAGCCGGCCAGCGCGTGTTCCGGCTTCGGCTTGGTAAATAGACTCACGGCGCACGCGGTGACCAGTCCCGAGACGCCGCCCCAGATCGCCAGATTCAGCGTCGCGGCCATGGGCGTGCGATAGGAGACCGCCCCCAGCCGATAGAGCAGGTACTGGGTCAGGCATCCGAGAACCCCCGCAAGCATTCCGAAGAAGCCCCCGGCAGGCGTAGCGCGTTTCCACAACATCCCCAGAAAGAAGATGACGAAGAACGGCGATATGAACATTGCCCCGATGAGCTGCATGTAGTCCATGAGGTTGTCGAAGGCCAGAAGTATATACGCCGAACCGATGCTGATTGCAGTGCCGACGATGGTAGCGAGCTTGGCGACTCGCAGATAGTGATGATCGCTCTTGCCGCGTGCCAGATACGTCTGGTACAGGTCATAGGTCCACACTGTGTTGAACGCTGTCACATTGCCTGCCATGCCGGACATGAAACTGGCCATGAGGGCGGTAAATCCCAGTCCCAGCAGACCATGCGGATAATAGCGGGTCATTAACGCCGGCAACGCAAGATTGAAATTGCCCTCCAGTGATTTTGGAATCACCACCATGGCGATCATGCCCGGCACTGTGACGAGGGCCGGAAACAACATTTTGGGAAAAGCCGCGATCAATGGTGTCTTACGGGCGGAGGAGAGGTCTTTCGCCGCCAGCGCGCGCTGCACCAATAAGAAATCAGTGCACCAGTAGGATGGGCCCATCAATAGACCTAAGGCGATCACCGCGACGTACCATTTGACGCCCAGAGGATTCTGGCTCGGGTCCGCTAGCACCGTCCAGGTGTGACCATATTGTGAGGGCAGTTTGGCCAGGAGACCGTGCCATCCTCCTACATCGCGCAGTCCGAGATAAGTGAGCGGCAGAAATCCGGAGACGATGAGGAAAAACTGCAGCACCTCGTTATAGATCGAGGAACTGAGACCACCCAGAAAAGTGTACGTCACGACAACGCCCGCCGCGAAGAAGACGCTGAAATCGAATCTCCACCCAAGCATCTGCTGGCACACCACCGCTAACGCGTACATATTGATGCCTGACATCAGGGTGGTAACAAGCAGAAAAGTGGCGGAATTCAGAACATGAGCGCGGGAATCATATCTGCGTAGCAGGTATTCGGGCACGCTCCGCACCCGGCTGACATAGTAGAACCGGACCATGAACACGCCGAGAAACAGCATGCCGGGGATGGCGCCGGTCCAATACCAGTGATTGGTCATCATGCCGTACTTGGCACCCATGGCGATCATTCCCACGATTTCGAGCGACCCCAGATTTGCCGCCATGAAGGAGAGTCCGGTGATCCAACTGGGGAGCGAACGGCCCGCGAGCAGATAATCCTCGGACGTGGCCATCCGGTTTTTCAGCCAAAAGCCGATCCCCAGCACGAAGGCCACGTAGGCCAAGAGAATCGCCATATCGATCGCAGCAAGATGCATGGGGAATTGGGAATGCCTTTTCGGTCGAATGGAACGTATATCGCAGTCCGCGGGGTCGTGTCAAATTTTTTCATACATTTCGGAATCGGTTCCGAATCTTGACGCGCCGGCTGTTCGCGTGCTAAGTTGAGCGGCGCGACCGGGAGGTCTTCATGCGGTGTTTCACAAGCGGCTTGGCGCTGCTGGTTCCTTGCTCTGCTCTGTGGGCCCAATTCGCCGTGAGCGATTTGCCGCGGCTTCGAAATTTCGAATCGGAGCGTACCTCGAGCTTCGATCGCTCTGGCGGAAACGGCGACTACCGGAGTCTCAAGTCCGGCGAGACGCTGACGCTGTTCGACGAGAAAGGCCCGGCCGAGATCCGGCACATCTGGATCACTATGTCCACCGGCGAGGCTTACCATCTCAAGAAAGTGGTCCTGCGGATGTCCTGGGATGGAGAAGCAGAGCCCAGCGTCGAAGCGCCCATCGGAGACTTTTTCGGCCTGGGACTCGGCACCTCCACCGTCTTTCAGTCCGCGCTTCTGGCCGTGGCCCCCGACCAAGCGCTGAATGCCTATTTTCCGATGCCCTTTGGGCGGCGCGGCGTGATTACCGTCACAAACCAGGGTTCACAGGAGATCTCCGATTTCTATTGGAATATCGACTGGGTCAAGTTGCCGGCACTCCCTGAGAACACCGCCTACTTCCACGCGCAATACCGGCAATGCACGCCTTGCGCAGGCTGGTACAAAGGCAACTTCTACTCCAATAATTTCGCTGAAGCGCGCGGGGACGCGCGCTGGAAGAACAAGAGCGGCGCGGGCAATTACGTGTGGCTGACCGCCGAAGGCGAAGGCCAGTTGGTGGGCGTCACTTTATCGGTGTTTCAAAACCAGTGGGGCGGGCTGGAACGAGGGCGATGAAATGATCTGGATCGACAATGAAGCCGAACCGCGCATCCACGGCACCGGTGGTGAGGACTACTTCAACGGGGCCTGGGGATTCTCGACCCTGTACTCGTTTCCACTCGTGGGGCTGACCGAATTCCACGGCTGGGAGCCGGGCTCGCGCTTCTCACATTACCGCTGGCATCTCGAAGCTCCGTTGCGCTTTCACAAATCCATACGCGCGACCATTGAAGACGGCCACGCCAATCTACGCTCTGACAACCTGTTCTCGGTGGCCTGCTGGTATCAGACTGAACCGCATGCCCGCTTTCCGGAATTACCGCCGCCTGAACGGCGGATACCTTAGTTTCTGCCAGTGGGTGGGCCCGGGCAGGACCCCCTCCATGCGATAGCTATGCCTGCGCCAAGAGTCCGCCGTCCACCGCGAGACTGGTGCCTGTGATGTAGCCGGCGTGATCCGACGCCAGAAACAGCACTGCTTTGGCGATTTCTTCAGGCCGAGCCAGACGCTGCAAAGGAATGCTATCCATCAGCCGCTTGCGCGTTTGTTCGGGATCTTTGGAGTCATTGATGAAACCCTGGACCAGCCGCGTATCGGTGGCCCCCGGAACGACACAGTTCACGCGGATGCCAAACCGGGCGTAGTCCAGCGCCAGCCCTCGCATATACGCCAATTCGCCGCCCTTCGTGGCTGCGTAAGCCGAGCAGTTTGGATACGTCGCAAAGGCGTGTCCCGAGGAAGTGATGATAATTGCCCCGCTTTTCTGCGCCTGCATCACGGGGATGACGTGTTTGCACGTGAGAAAAACACCCCTCAGGTTCACGCCGTGCATTTTGTCCCACTCATCTTCCGTAATTTCGACGGCATCTTTATTGATCTGGATAGCCGCGTTCGCATGCAGAACGTCGATGCGGCCGAACCGTTTCATGGTGTCCTGAACCAATTGGAGAACAGACGCGCCCCGGCTGACGTCGCATTCCATGGCGAACGCCTTTCCGCCGGAGTGCTGGATCTCGCGTGCGGCCTGATCGGATGCGGCTTGTTCGACATCCGCCAGCACCACGATGGCGCCCTCAGAACCAAACAAGTTCGCCGTGGCACGCCCGATCCCGTTGGCTGCACCGGTTACGATGACAACCTTTTTCTCAACTCCCCACATGGTTCTCCTTCCGTCCGCGAAAGCATGCGCTTCACGACTACACGACTATAAGCCCTGTGCGAAGTACCGTCAACAAAGCTGACTTGGAAGCGGAAAGCATTCCGATTGACATGGATTTTACCTGCATGTTATAAGTCCAGGGCATTCAAGAACGCAATACCAACTTGACGATCGATAACCTGTCTAGCTCCGCACTCGCCTGCCGCCGCAAAGTGGCGTGGCGCCTGCTCCCGTTTCTGTTCGCCGCGTATATCGTGGCCTACCTGGATCGGGCGAACGTGTCCTTTGCCAACGTGTACATGTCGGCCGACCTGCACTTTTCCCCGGCGGTGTACGGCTTTGGCGCGGGCGTGTTTTTTTTGGGTTATTTCCTGTTGGAAATTCCCGGCGCGCTAATCGTCGAGCGGTGGAGCGCGCGTCTATGGATCTCCCGCATCCTGGTGACCTGGGGATTGTGCACGGCCATCGTGGCTTTCGTGCATACCGGCGTACAGTTTTTTTCAGCCCGGTTCCTGCTCGGCTGCGCGGAGGCGGGATTTTTTCCAGGCGTGATGGTCTACCTCACGCACTGGTTTACAGAGCGGGACCGCGCACGCGCCGCCGCTGCGTTCGTGATCGCAGCGCCTGTGTCACTAGCCATCGGCGCTCCACTTTCCGCCGCCATTCTTCATGCGCCGTGGCCCGCGCTGGCGCCGTGGCGATGGCTGTTCATCATCCAGGGGTTGCCCGCGGTCATTCTTGGAGTTTTTGCGGTTCGACGTCTGACCGATCATCCGCGGACGGCAGACTGGCTGACCGGCGATGAGAAACGATGGTTGATCGAAGAACTGGGCCAGGAATCCGCCAGCCGCGAGCCTGGTCAGCCGCCCGCCTGGTGGCGATCGCTGCTGACCCGCAACGTCCTGTTGCTTGCCGCGGCGCATTTTATGGCCAACGTCGCAGGATACTCTTTCATTTTTTGGCTGCCCGCCAATTTACGCGAAGCTACCCGACTTTCCCCGGTGCTGGCTGACATGGCGCCGGCCCTACCATTCTCGGCCGCGGTCGTTGCGCTCTGGCTGGCAGCGCGATCTTCCGACAAGACTGGAGAGCGCAAAGCGCATGCCTGCATTCCGATGCTGGCGGCGGCCCTGGGTATCATGCTCGCCGCGCTCCCCAATCTACCGGGAGGTCTGGTACTGGGCGTGATTACTCTTACGGGAGGCGCGGTTTTCGCATGGATACCGGGGTTTTGGGTGCTGCCTACCCTCAGTTTGTCCCGGGATGCTGCAGCCGCGTCCATCGGGTTCATCAACGCAGTGGGCAATCTGGGTGGATTTTTGGGGCCGTTCGTGACCGGCGTCCTTCGCTCTCAGGGATACACCCGGATGGCCTCAGCGATGGTGATCGCAATAGCCTACGCGGGGGCGGCGACGCTGACATGGCTGGTCGCGGCACCGCGGCGCGTCGAGCAGTCTCAAGCCCCGGCGAGCCGGACGCCGGGCAATCTATGAAACTGATCCTTCTCTTTCCAGAGCGCTGCGAACCTCGGCAATGAATCCGGCCTCGTCGACATTGTACGGGCTCCGCGGCCGGCCCACGTTTCTTCCCCGGGTGATCAGGGCCGAGCGCACGCGGGCACGCTGCTCGGAGGGATGCTCGAGAGCCCGCCAGAGCCGGACCAGGCGTTCATGGTGAGATCGAGCGTCGTCATGTTTCCCATCGCAGTGCGCCCGGTACATGGCCGCTACTTCGCCGGGAAAAATCGCAGCCAAGTCGGAGATCACTCCCTGCGCGCCCATCAGCAGGCCGACATAATGTAGATCTTCGATACCTGAAAAGACCGGCACGTCCAGGTGAAGACACAACAGATCCACCATGACATGCGCGCCATCGCCCCCAACCAAGATCCCGTCTATGACTTTCTCCTTCACCAAGTGGCGCATGATCTCGACCGTGATCATCGCAGTCCTCTGGCAGTTGGATAGGACCAGCGGCAGGCGTGTCTCCTCGCGCAGCGCGGCGAACATCCCCACCAGGCCCTTGAGACTCGGCTGGCATAGATAATGCGGCTGCGCCACGATTACCGCTTTTGCTCCTCCGGTGTCTACAGCCTGAACCAGTTCGCTCGCTTCCTGCTGGCTGTCAGGAGAAATCATGGCTACAGCCGGTTTTTTCGCTTGTCCACTTACCGCCTTGCAAAGACGAAACATTTCGTCCGGCGTAGCGCCCTCGGTTTCACTCATGAAGCTCCCCACGCAAAGGCCATCCACCAATGAGCGGGAGAGCAATTCGGTTTCTGCTTGAAGTTGTTCCCAGGCCACGGATCCTTTCGCGGTAAAGGGCGTGATGATGCCAGCGATCACTCCCTGCACGGGCATTGATCTGGTTTCCATGAGAATTCCTAAATCGAGAAACGCATCAGGCACGGTCCGCCGGTTCACCGACGAGCGCCGGCGACCCCTGGAAGATTGAGCCGTTCGGTGCGCACAAGCCTCGCTCCATCATGGCTCGTTCGATGGATCTGGCGGCCTCCGCGTCAGGCCACAAAAATGGGCGGCGCGGTCTGCCGGCTGGCCGACCGGTTAAGGTAATGGCGTATTTTGCCCGGCTGGGAAAGTCCGGAAGATCGATAGTCCTCCAGATCGGCGCCAATCGCTCGTGGAGTTTTAACCCGCGATCGAAATCACCGGCTCTCACCGCGGCCAGCATCTCTACGGTCTCGCGAGGGAAAACGCATGAAGTTCCAGATATGGTTCCGTCTACTCCCAGCGCGAAAGATGGAAAAATCAGGTCGTCGATGGCGGAGTAGATCTTCAACTTGCCTTTGAAACTGGCGAGAAGCCCGGCCAGAGCGTGCATGTTGCGTCCGCTCTGCTTCACTCCGATGATGGCGGGAATGTCCGAAACCATGTGGTGAAGCGCGTCGATCGCAAGTTGCGCCCACGGAATTACGTTGTAAATGATTAAAGGCAACCCGACTGCGTCGGTGATGGTGCGATAGTATTCAGCGAGAACACGGGAATCGCTTGAGGCATAGAAATTCGGCGGAGGTACCTGAAGGCCGACAGCACCGGCTTCGCGAGCGACTTTTCCTAGAGAAATGGCTTCGGCTGAGTTGTCGGCAATCAGCGCCGCGAGTACAGGCAGCGAGCCGTCGAACTCCTCGACCACTACCCGGACAGCCTGCCCAAGTTCGCCTGGAGACATACCCGCGCCTTCGCCCATACTCCCCGCCACTACGACCCCGTCAACGCCACTCTGCTTCAGGAAGCGCGCTTCATTGGCGAGCGCCGGACAGTCAATGCGGTCGTCATCGCCGAATGGCGTGATCATGGGTGGGATGACACCGCTCAACTCCGTGACATTTGTCGTACTCTCCCCGTCCTTCCCTAAAAAGAAGTCAAGATTACCATGCCGCCAGCGGACATGTCAAAGCATCGGAATACATTCCGAAGACAATCCAGTTTGAAGCGCGCAGGGTCGTCCGAGCGAAGAGTAGCACCCACTCCAGCGGTTTAGTCAGCCGCCTCTACGCCGCTTTCCGAAATATCGGAATTCGTTCCGAACATTGACACTGGCTCGGTTTGCGGATTATATTCTTCAAAGATCACGACGGGCGAGGCTTTGGCCAGGCTTTCGGTTCAACATTGTTGCGCAGGCCGGATTTCGTGGCACGCTAAGAGTGGCTGGCCGGCCGAAAAATGCCGAATCGCCAGGCCAGAGAATCACCTTGGAGTCCGGATGCGCATTGTCGATATCGAAACGTACCTCGTTGGAAATCCCTGGAAAAATTGGGTCTTTCTGCGCCTGTTGACCGACGAAGGAATCCACGGCATCGGAGAGGGTTCGCTGGGACATCTCTCGAAGACTGTGGAAACTGCGATCCACGAGATAAAGCCGTTGGTTCTGGGGCTCGACGTTTTTCAGACCGAGCTGCTCGTCACGCGCCTCCAGCGGCACGTATATGCAGATGGCGGCCAGATAAAGATGTGCGCGATTTCGGCGATCGAGATTGCGTGTTGGGATGCGATCGGCAAGGCTTTGCGGCAGCCCATCTACAATCTTGTGGGCGGCGCCTGCCACCAGCGCATCCGCGCCTATGCCAACGGCTGGTATCGCTGCGACCGCAAACCCGAAGCTTTCGCCCGTGCGGCCAAAATTGCCATCGGGATGGGATATACGGCCCTGAAATTCGATCCCT
>QHXW01000415.1 GCA_003223115.1 Acidobacteriota bacterium | reverse complement strand
GGTGTAGTTGTGGATGAATGCCAGATACTGACCCTGTTTTGCGGTGAATGGCGGCGCCACGGACGGATCGAGTTTCGGCGCCGGATCAATGCTCACTTCGAAGGCGTCCTCGCCAAAACTCTCGAAGACGCTGACATGGAGAATGTAAACCTTTCCGCCGATCACCGTGCGAACGGGCCTTTTGGTGGCGGCGTAGAGATTGGCGCGCAACTCTTTGGCATCGGTGCTGGAGTCCTCGAAATTCGCGATCCGTGTGCGTGCGTCGTCGATTTGCGCGAACGCCCTTTGCCGGCCGTCTTTGCGCTCCGTCTCAAACGATTGAGCGTCGAATGACATTGCGTGGCCGCATAATTGTTCGAGCAATGTTACCGGTTTAGCCATGCTTTTAAGAATAGCGAAAAGCCAAAGCCCCTAATGAAAGAAATCGCCAGCCGTGGATAACGGACCAATCAAGGAGCGGACAGGGAATGGATAACGCGCCATCCGGAAAGAACGTGCAGTCCATGCCTGTCCACGAGACTAGCTTAGCGTCCCAAGAATGACCGCCTCGCATCAAGATAGGCTGCAATCATTTCTGGATCGGTCCGGCGTGCTCCTGAGTTTCCAGCGCCCGTTCGATTCGGCGATCAGGAACCAGCCAAACAAGAGCACCGAAAGCATACAAGCCATTCGCAATCCAAGGGTGGACGAAGGCGAGAGGGACCGCGGCCAAGTAGATCACCGGGGAGAGCTTACCTTTCCAATCACGGCCCAGAGCCGACGCTAGGAGTGAAGTGCGTCCTTCCTTGGCGAGAATGGCGCACTGCAGAATGTAGTAGGCGATGGCAGCAAACATCAGGATAAGGCCGTATAGCGCCGTCGGCGCGGATGCGACGTGGGCCTCGCCCATCCATGCTGTCGCGAAAGGAAACAGGGAAAGCCAGAACAGCAAATGCAAATTCGACCACAAAATGCCCGCACTCACTCGTCGAGTCGTACGCAACAAGTGATGATGGTTGTTCCAGTAGATGCCGACATAGATAAAGCTCAACACGTAGCTCGAGAAAACTGGAATGAGAGGAGCCAGCGTCGAAAACTGGGACCCGTGCGGTGGCTTCAACTCCAAGACCATGATGGTGATGATTATCGCGAGTACGCCATCGCTGAAGGCCTCGAGTCGATTTTTGTCCATCCCGCGATGTTATCGAGAGCGTTTGCGCATCGCAACGATCCTCGCTCAGGCGGGGTAGGGTGGGCATGACTCGGGCGGATGTCGGCATCCCGTAGATTAGATTAGCCCTCGTTGCGTTCAACCGTGCCGTTAGTCCTGGATCACGCGCAACCCGGACACGATCTGGTGCGTCGGGATCGTGTCCAGTTTGCCGACGATCCTCGAATAATCGGGCAACGCTACGGCGTCAGGAAGGAGGGCTGCCACCCGTGGATGCAGCGACGGCGTCCCGGCTGAACTCGACCCCACGCCAAATCAAAATCGCGCCGATTATGAGCAGGGCCAGAGATCCCAGATTCAGCGCGATCAGGTCCCTTAGACCACAGGTCATCCCGTTTCTCCTGGTCTATTCGTTCCGAAGGGCAACTACGGGATCGACGCAAGAAGCGCGGTGTGCGGGAACGAAACAGGCTAATGCTGCCACCGCCAGGAGGATGAGAGATACGAGGGTGGCCGTCGGGGCATAGTCAGGATGGAAGCCGTAGAGCAGAGCGGTCAACAAGCGCGCTGCGCCCGCTGACAGGAGGCCGGCGGCCAATCCGGCGAGGGTGAGGACCAAGCCTCTTTTGCCGAAGGAGAGGATGATCTCGCTGGAACTGGCGCCTAACGCCATGCGCAAGCCGATTTCTTTCGTGCGCTGCGTCACCGCGTAGGAGAGTACTCCGTAGATTCCAGAGCGAATGCCCCTAAGAGCGCCGTGCTTTGCGAAGACGTCGATAGCTGGCGGCCGATGATCTCCAGCGTCCGAATGCGGCGACTGGTTGATTCCTGTCGATGGACCAAATGGTCTGCCGGACGGCAGAGATGATGGATGCCGGATCGACAGCGGTACGGACCACGATGCCACCGTGCAGGTCGCCGATCTGGTCGCATTGCTCGTGCACGCGATAGACGGCCGGCTTCGCTTCCTCCAGCACGCCGCTTTCGCGGATCTGCTTCACGACGCCGACTATCGTGTACCAATAGCCCTTGTCACCTAAATCCCCAAACTTGAACTTCTGGCCAACGGCGAGGGGCCTGCGAAATGCCGATTCGCAAACGGTTCGTTGACGATCGCCACCGGAGAATCGGACTTTTGATCCGACAGACTGAAGGATCTGCCTTCCCGCAGACGCGCGCCGACGGTTGCGAAGTAGTCGCGGCTCACGTTACGGATGAGCGCCACTTGACCTGGTACGACGTCGCCGGGCTGGCCTTCCAGCCGATAGAAGGTTGCACTCGCCTGGTTGGTGAACGGGATAAGATCGATGGATCCGGCGCCGATGACTCCGGGAATTGCGCGCACCTCCTCCACCTCTGCGTTGAGGAACGCCACGCGGCGGTCGAAGTCCTTGTATCGGAACAGCGGAGTCTCGAAGGTAAGCAGTCTCTCCCTCCGGATCCCAAGATCGGTATTCCGCAGGTGCTCGAAGGTCTGCAGGAGCAGGCCGCCACATGTCAACAACACCACGGCGAGCGAGGTCTCCAGCACGATGAGGGAATGCTGGAACCAATAGCTGCGTCCGCCGGCTGCGCCTCGGCCTCCATCGCGCAATCCTTCGTGCGGAGCTACTCGCGAGCCGCGCAGCGCAGGTGCCAGTCCGAACATGATGGCCGCCGCTACGGCTGCGGCGGCGGAGAAGGCCAGGACGCGCCAGTCGAGCGTGAGCCGTACGGCGCCCATCGCCTCGGGCACCAACGTTTCCAGAAAACGCATGGCGGGCAGTGCGAGCGCGAGGCCGGCGACGGCACCGAGTCCGGCAAGGACCAAGCTTTCAGTGAGGAACTGAGCGATGAGTCTTCCGCGTCCTGCGCCAAGGGCTGTACGGACGGCTACTTCTCTTCGGCGCGCCGCGCCGCGCGACAACAGCAGATTGGCCAGGTTGAGGCAGGCGATCAGCAGCAGCGCAGCCGACGCGCAGAGCAAGACGATGAGCGCCATCTGCATCTTGCCCGTCATCTCTTCTCGCAGAGGGTACATCTCCACCGAGTGCGGACCCCGGAAATCTTTCGCTGTCACTTGCAGACTCAATGCCGCCATGGACTCTCTGGCGTGTTCCAGCGTGATGCTCGGCCTGAGCCTCGCCACAATATTGGCATCGTGCCACGTGAAGTTTCTGCGCATCCAGCGCGGAAAAGACGCAGGCATCCAGAGGTCGATATCACGCGAGGGCATGAAGTAGAAGGCTCGCGGCATGACGCCGATCACTTCGTAAGATTCGTCATTCAGCGAAATCGTGCCTCCGACGATACCGGGCGACCCTCCAAAGCGGCGCTGCCACAGGCCGTAGCTGATCACCACGACACGTACGCTCTTGTCGTCCTCCTCTTCCGTGAAGGCGCGTCCCAGCATGGGCTGCACGGCCAGCACGCTCCAGAAGGTCCACGTCACTTTTCGCGCGGGGACCTGTTCGGGTTCGCCGTCGCCGGACAGTGTCGTGTCAGCTGGCTGAGTGCATGCAAGGTCGGTGAATACGGTATTGAGACGGCGCCATTCGATCCACTCAGCGGGAGTAGGGTTGTGCCTCGACAAAACGTCGGTCTTGCCCATAAAATCCCAGATCATAACGAGCCGATCCGCATCGGCATAAGGGAGGGGGCGGATCAGCACGGCGTCGAAGACGCTGAATATGGCGGCAATTCCGCCGATGCCGAGCGCCAAACACAGAATCGCCGCAGTCGTGAAGTGAGGGCTATTCCGCAAAAGGCGAACGCCGTGGTAGCTGTCGCAGGAAGTCCGCGAGCCAGCCGACGGCGCTTTGATCGCGTACGGCTTCGGCTGCCTGCATGACGCTCCCGGCACGAAGACGCGCCTCCCGCACGGACTGACCCCGGCGCAAGGCGTCCTTCTCGGCCATTTCGAGATGGAAGCGGAGTTCCTCATCGGTCTCCCTGTCCCGGCGGTTGAATGTTCCCCACAGCCGTTGGAAGCATTCCCGGAGATTGAAGATCATCTCGCCTCTCCTTCCAGCATCGCCTGCATAATGGCTGCCATGCGCGTCCATTCCGTTTTTTCGGTTTGGAGTTGGCGGCGGCCGGCCGCTCTAATGTGGTAAAACCTTGCCCGGCGATTCGTCTCCGTTCTATCCCATCGAGCCCGAATGAACCCGCGCTGTTCGAGCCTTAGCAGGCCCGGATAAAGTGTCCCCATGTTCAGTTGAATAGCCCCGCTCGACACTTGCTCGATACGTGCAGCAATGGCATAGCCGTGCATTGGTCCGAGCGTGGCGAGCGTCTGGAGGACCATCAGGTCAAGCGTGCCCTGAAGTACGCCGGCCTTTTGTTCATTTGGCATCCTAATAAATTCTGGCAGTGCCTCGTTAGAATGTCAAATGGAAACGCGCAGCGTCGGTCGAGGGTCGGTACAGTCTGCATAATGTCTTTCCACAAGCATAAGAGGGACGGCGCTGCCGGGGAAAGTGCCCAGAGGTAACGGTGTTGCGTGACAAGCGATGGAGTAGGCGAATTGATAGAGCTGTTTCAACGAACAAGAGGGATGGCGTATTCACCGCAAGAGTCGCCTAGCGTCTACTAATTCTGGAATGGATGACGCGCCACTCGTCCCTTGAGCCCGGGCCATCATCGGTCTGCGGTCGAGGAGGGCCGCGACGGATGGCAAAGAAGCAGGCAGGAAAGGGGAAACGGCGCGTTCCCAAAACAGTGTTGCGACTGCCTGACCTGGATCAGGCGAAGTCGGCGGTCTTGAACAGCCTCAGTTCGATCGATGCTCAACGAGGATACCGGCATGCAATCGAGTTCATTGAATGGTACTGCTCGGAGCCGCGGCTTTCTTTCAGCAAGACCGTCGTCCTCCGCGATCGTATCCACCTGGAGTCTCGGCATCTGGCGCCCGGCACCATCAATCTCCGCCCCGGCGCAGTGAGCCGCCTCGCATACGAGGCGTCCGATTTTGGGATGCTATTTCGACGGGTCAATAAGAACGGGAAAGCCTGGGGTGACGGTCTGACGGAAAAGGCAATCTGGCACGTGGTCCGCGAGTACATCGGCAAAGCGGGTATCGAGAGGCTCGCGCCTCACGATCTCAGGAGGACTTGTGCCCGGCTGTGTCATGCGGCGGGTGGCGAACTGGAACAGATTCAGTTCCTCCTTGGGCACGTTTCACTTCAAACGACCGAGCGATACCTCGGCTGCAAGCAGCGCATTCGATCTGCCGTTAACGACCGGATCGGCATCGAACCCGAGGGCTGAGTTGCCCGGCATCACGTCCGGGTAGCCTTCGGACACAATTCCTAAAGCTTGCGTCGTCGCGCGAGGCCCGCACCGGTTCTGGCGTTGTTAACCAGAACGTCCAACTGTCCCCAACGCTCGATTACCGTTCGGACCGCGCGCGACTCGTCTTAAGGGCTGGCCGCTTCCCAAAAAACCAAATCAAGTGTCCAGCCGCGGGAAACGTGACCACAGGGCCCTCTCCCCAATTCCTTGTGCTGTGTAGGGATGTAATTGTGCCCTTACTTTCGCCCTGAATTGAGTTTTGGCAAGCAGAAACACCCGCCGCCGTTGTGTTTACTGGTACTAGCTAGCACCGGCGCCCCCTTGTCCTTAACTAAAAACACGATGAACTTTGCTGGTTTCGTGCTGCTTGCGTTCCGGCCAACGGTATGAATGTCGTTGGGACCTTCATAAAAAAGTCTGGCCCGGCGCGAGAGTGATTTCTTTCCCCCCTTTCAACTGCATCACAACTGAGCCTTCCAACACGTAAAGGAACGCATACGCGTTGTGCCGATGAATAGGATCCGAGGCGCCAGGCGGATATACCACCGTGATCATCAGGCCTTCCTTGCCGGGAAATTCCGCAAGATCTTTCGACATGAGCGGTGTGACCTTAGCATCCTGCGCGCTTCGCTGCACTTACGCCTGCTGCAGATGCGTCTTTGGGACTGGTTTCGTAGCGTGCAGCCACTCTTCGAAGCGCGTCTCGCCGAGTCGCGCGTCATCGTTAGGAACCAGTGTCCTCTCGCTCACCGCGATACCGAAGTAGCGCCCGTGCGGGTCGGAGATTACCTCGCGTGGATCCTTGCGCGCAGCCAGCTCCCGTCGGATGACTTCGTCCAGACGAAACTGTTCGGGACCCCCTATTTCAACGTTGCCATTCACAGGTGAGCTCATTGCGATTCCGACTAGCGCACTGGCGACATCATCGGCTGCCATAGGCTGGAAGAGCGCAGGAGGCAGGCGTACCTTGTTGCCCTCCGTGGAAAAATCGGCGATGTTCTTGACGAATTCAAAGAACTGCGTCGCGCGGACGATTGAGTACGGGATTGAGGAGGCTTTGATCAGGTTCTCCTGAGCAATTTTTGCGCGGAAGA
>QHXW01000414.1 GCA_003223115.1 Acidobacteriota bacterium | reverse complement strand
TCTCGCGATCTCGGTCACTCCCAGCCCGGCATAGTCCTGCGCTACAGTGCGCATTAGTTCCACTTCTTGCGCCGTGAACGTGCGCCCACAAAAGGTCACATGCAAAGTTGGATTCATAGCAAACCGGCAACCAGGGAATCTGTATTTGTCTACCCGGGGGTGTGACTGCCCAAGGCCTTTCGCTTCCACCTCAACCTGAACTGAAGATTGGCGGAGCGGCTGGCTGTTGCATTGGGGACAGCAGCACGTCCACACAGACTGGGAAGGGGATGTGCGGATCGTGTCCCGATGATTTCCGTGGCGCGTTTCGGTTGCCCGCATTTGTGCGGTGGGACTCGCTGCCTTCGATGTCGTTGGCATCGTCGATCTCGGGTAACAACGTGTCCAGCAGTTTCGGTTGCCGGGACCGCAGTAGGTCAACCAGCAAGTGGAATATGTCTTGGTCTTGCTGCCGGGCCGTACACAGTACGCTGGTGAGGATCGCCTGCGTCCGTGCCCCGTTTTCCGTGCGGTTGCCGCCCCAGTTCTTGCGGATCATCACCAGAATGCGCATCACGCGCTCCGCCAAGTTGTTGGTCGCGTCCACCAGACCCGGGCAGTAAAGAAACGTGAACAAGTAGGGGCGTTCGTGGCGCAGATGCTGGGCCAGTCGCCGATTGGCTGGATCTTGATAGGTTTTGGCCAACAGGCGGTCCAGTTTGGCTTCCAGTCGGCCGGTGGCCGTCCACAATCCGTGCAGCGTGATCTTCTGCTCCAAATAGCGATCCCGTAAGCCCAGCCCTTGCTCCAGAAGGTTTTTTACCGCCAAGGGAAAGCGTGCCGCCGTGGGCGTAGCCACTTCTGCCAAATCCCGGCAGCGACGAATCAGATGCGCCGCGCAACTCTGATGGGCTGCCTTCAGGAATTTGTAATAGATCTGCAAACCAGCATGGATCAACCAGCCCGCGTATTCCGCTCCCAGAATCGACGCTGCCTGGGCAAAGCCGCGCCCCGGCAGAATCTGGCAGTAGGTCATCTGTTCCGTTACTACGGCCCACAACCAGTGCAGTTGCGCCTCCACTTTCCAGCCGGTCTCGTCCATATAGGCCAGTTGGCTTCGGCGTGCCGCGTCCCGCAGCGCGTGCCAAGTGGCTTCGGCTTTGCGCGCCACCCGCTGGATCGCCCGGCAAATCCCGCTTCGGCTCATGATCAATCCAAAGCCCTGCTTCAGAATGGCGGCGGCATCGGCATGCGGCAATCCCTGCAGCTTGTTCATCAGCACTCCCAGGGTCACCGCCTCCGGCCCCACCTGCACCGCCGCGGCGCCGATCGCATCGGAGGTTTGTAGTGGATGCCGCCCTTGCACACGCTTTCCACACTGCGTACACCGGCAGATGGGAATGTCAAAACGCCGTACCCACGTCCGGCGCACGATCTCTTCCTGATATTGCGGCTCGATCCGCTCTACGGTCAGGGGACCGGCGCACGCCGGACACTGCGCCGGAACCGGCACCGGAATCTCCTCATCCACACGCTCCGGGACGGGCCGACGGTGATGCGTTCCATAGCCGGCGCCCGGTTTGCGGCCTGGGGATTTCGGATGACTCTTGCGCTGGCCTCGCGAAAACGGAGCCGCCTGACGCCGGGCCGCGCGTTGCGCGGCCTCCAGTTCTTTTTGCAAGCGCTCGATCTCTTCCCGCAGCCGCGCATTTTCCCTCTCTACACGCTGCTTGTCCTGCAGCGCCTGATCCCGTTGCTCACGGGCTCGGCGTAGCTCCTGTGCCAGTTCTTTGATCCGCCGAATGGGGTTGAGCGACTTGAGAAACAAACCATACTCTAAACCAAAGCGCTACTTTTGTTCAGTCCTCTCTCAGAGCCCAATGTTTACGGCCCTCTGAACCCGAGAAACAAATACAATAAAAGTCGACGGTCTTGCCTTTGGCGTCCACTGCGCGGTACAGGTACACCCAGCGACCGCGAACCTTAAAGTAGGTCTCATCGGCCCTCCACGATCCACCGACAGGCCGTTCGTAGCGACGCCACCGCTTCTCGAATTCCTCGGCGTACCGAACCGCCCACCGTAGAATCGTCGTGTGCGCAACCGGCAATCCCCGCTCGCCCATCATTTCAACCAAGTCACGGTAGCTGGGTTTGTAGCGGAAGGACCAGCGCAAACACAGAATGATAATCTCATCGTCGAACCAGCGGCCATCGAAAAACGGGTTGAGAGGTGTCGCGCGCCGGGCCATGGACCTTCATTCTCTCTCGTTTCAACGGAATCCTATCTGCACCGGAGCCCGAGTTCCTGTCTGAAACGCGGTCCTCTCAGATACGGGAAGCCCCCGTGCTTCGCTCCGTTTGGGGCGGGAATCGCTTGCTGCCACAGGGCTTCCACCCTACCACCTCGCGGCCTTGACGCCACCGCTTTTGTGCTAATTACAACAGATAACTAAAGGGGCAACGAAAAATGCGAATTATGGCGGTTGCCACTGGCGAGAGTGCGATATATAGTGTACGAACCGTTTTTGTGAGCCAAAATATCAAGGGCGAAGGGGGGATCGTCATGATGTTCAGGAAGCTTTTCTTAATAGCAGGCTCGGCTGCTTTTCTGGCGCTATTCTCAACCGCGGCGTTCGGGCAGGATTACCGCGCCAGAATCCAGGGACACGTCGCGGATTCAAGCAACGCATCCATCAGCGGTGCGGAGGTTAATTTGCGTAACACCAAAACGGGTGTGGACTCGACCCGGCAAACGAATGAGACCGGCAATTATCTCTTCGACATGGTAGAGCCGGGAACTTACAGCGTCGCCGTGGAATTTCCGGGTTTCAGCAAGTTTTTGCAGGAGAACATCAACGTGCCCTCCCGGGCCGATCTAACGGTGAATGCAGTGCTGACACCCGGGGAGGTCAGAGAAACCGTTTCAGTCACTGCCGAGGTGGGCGCCCTCCAGTTCAACACGGCTAAAGTAGAGACCACCGTCGACCAAAAATTGACGGAGAGCCTGCCGCAACTGTATCGCAACGTTTTCTTGCTGGCTCAGCTTGATCCCGCGGTTGAAAGTACTTCGTGGGGCGAGGACAACCCCTATGACACATGGGCGTCCAATAACTTGCGGATCGGAGGCAGCGGTCAGTTCACCAATGACCTGCAGGTGGACGGAAGCCCCTCCGGAATCAGCGTGAAGACGGGCTACGTGCCCTCTCCCGACATGGTCCAGGAAGTAAACATTCTGCAAAACGCTGTCGACGCTGAGTACGGCCACAGTTCCGGTTCCGGAATCAGTGTCGTGATGAGATCGGGCAGCAACGAATATCATGGAAACGCGTTCTTTCAGGCCCAGCGCCCAAATCTGAATGCGCTTGAAAACCGTGTTTACCGGAGCAGCAACCAGACTCGGAATAACATGTACGGCGCCACTTTCGGGGGGCCCATTCTCAAGAACAAGCTGTTCAACTTTCTTGGGTTCGAGTGGTGGGCCAAAGTTGAACCCGCCATGCTGTACAACACGGTTCCTACGGATTTGGAGCGTGCGGGGGATTTCTCGGCAACGTTAACCGATGAAGGCGGGTTGCGGCCGATCTACGACCCGTGGACCACCCGCACTGCCGCCGATGGGACGATCACCCGCGCACAATTTCCCAACAACGTAATCCCCACCAGCCGCCTTGATCCGGTTGCTCTCAGATACACGTCGAAACTTTGGAAAGCCAATGGACCTGGAATAGATGCCTTCCACACCAACAACTTCGTGGTGTCGACTCCAATCCAATACCCATACAAGAATTTCTCCGACCGGGCGGATTATGTAGTCAATGACAAGCTGCGCTTTTACGGCCGTGTCAGCAAGACCCTCACGCCGGTCGCGGTGACGGGCAATCCCACAGGTTCGCCGATTTACATGTCAGACCGTGGCGCGGATTACAACATGGCGTCGTATGCAGGAGACTCCACGTATGCCTTGAGTCCCAGGACAGTCCTTAACATCCACGGTGGCTACCACAATTTCAAAGACACCTCCCGCTTTGCAACCAAGTTTGATCCCGCATGGTCCTGGGAGGGTGTTTTTCCTGATTCCAAATTTTATAGCCCGCTGTTTGCAGATCCCAGTATTCCGAAACTGATTCCGCGTATGAGCATCTGCAACCAGTACAACGCCCCGTGCACTCACATGGGGCCGGGTGGCGGTTATTGGCATGAAACGCCCCACGCTTGGGAAGCCAGTGCCAAAATCGCTCAGCAGCGGGGCCCGCACTACCTGAAGGCCGGGGCTGACCTGCGTGGTAATACGACCGACAGCCTGATTTTGTCGGTCAATCCCGGGTTCGGATTTGACGGGAAACCCACCTCGGCAACATATAACAACCCAAACCTGCTGTTGTCGGGCGATCCCTACGCGACGTTCCTGTTGGGCGCAATCGTGCCCACCGACCTGGCGTCATGGGGCGGCAATGGCAACTGGTGGGACAGCGGCGCCACGGGATTTCCGGTCAATATTAAGCCGCAGATCCAAAGGCGTTTTTACGGCTTCTACCTGAATGACGACTGGAAAGTCACGCAGAACCTGACCGTGAATCTCGGCCTGCGCTATGAATATGAATCGCCCTTTCACGATGCCAAGTACCGCGAAACCCGTGCGCTCGATCTGAATGCGCCTATTCCGGAATTGCAGAGCGTGGCGATGCCGGCCGAGGTAGCGCAGTTTTATCACGGGCCCTGGAAGATGAACGGCGCCTTCCGGTTTGCCGACAAGCAGCATTCCGGAGCTTGGGATGGCGGCTGGGGAACGCTTTCTCCCCGCATCGGCGTCGCCTACCGGCTGAACGACAAGACGGTCCTGCGAGCTGCGTACGGCCGCTATGTAACACCTTGGACGAGCAATCGGGATCACGATCAACTCAGCGGCTTCTCGCTTTACGGTTTTAGCAACTTTACCGGCGCTCCTGACGCCATCCAGGGTGTACCGCAGATGAGCTTGAGGGATCCCTTTCCAGCTTCGAATCCAGTTGCTCCCTCTTATGACAAGAGCCTCGGAATTTATACAATGTTGGGAAATTCGCTCACGTATCCGGCGTTGCACCGGCTCCGCAGCACCAGCGACCGGATGAATTTCTCGGTGCAGCGTAGATTGCCGGGTTCGATCGTGGTGGATGTCACGTATTTCCGGAATCGGACTGGCCAAATGTTCGAGACTGACTACAATATCAACCAAGTCGATCCCAACATCGCATATACTTTCAAGGAACAAACTCTTTCGGTGGTCGACAATCCGTTCTACAATCTTCTTCCGGTCGACAAATTCCCCGGCCCGCTGCGCTATCAGCCGCAGGTGGATGTGACCAGCCTGGCCAAACCGTATCCGCACTACGGAGATATCTTCGTGACGGATGGGTTCAAAGGCGGCGCCATGACGTACCAGGCTCTGCAGATCAAGTTACAGAAAAGCTACAGCCATGGGCTCTCGCTGCTGGCCGGTTACAGCTACCATGTCGAAAAAGACGAGCGGTTCTTTGACGACATCGCAACTTTTCAGCGTCATTATTCGTCGCAGAACGCGCATACTTACCGACAGCGTCTCACCGGCGCCGGCACTTGGGACCTTCCCTTCGGGAAAGGCCGGACGTTTTTGACCGGTGCGCCGCGCATTGTGGATGCCATTGTCGGGGGATGGAAATTGAGCAGCGTGCTATTCTGGCGTTCCGGCAATATCCTGGGATTTGGCCCGATGCTTTGGGATGGAGCCAATCCGAAAATCTCTAATCCCACGCCACAGCGGTGGTTTAACACCTCGGGGTTCCAAAGGCTTCCGAATTTCACGCCGCGGACTAATCCGTGGGACTTCCCCGGTCTTTACGGCCCGGGAGTCCTGAACATGAACGGTTCTTTGGCCAAGGATTTTCACATCACGGAAAAGCTGAGGTTTCAGTTGAAAGCGGATGCCTTCAACCTGCTGAACAACATGTCATGGGGCGATCCGATCACCGCGGTTGACGACGGCAACTTCGGCCAGTCAACCAACCAGGCAGGTTTAACATTCGGACGCCGCATGCAATTGGGCATGCGTTTGGAATTCTGAGCTCCAATCCTTTGAGACACTCTCTTTCTTCCACGGACGGGAGGGGTCTCGTTTGCGGTCCGCACGATTGGTTCCGGATAATATTTCTTTGTCTTTATGCCCAGGAACGCCGGCAGAGCCTTCGCGCTTGTGGCCTCAGTGTTCGCCCTTTCTGTGAGCGCACAGATTCAGTCGTTGCGCGAGGGTGAAAGACTGGATGCTGAAGGAAAATGCGATGAGGCGGAACGGTTGTATGAGGCTGCCCTGGCAAACGGTTCGCCTTCCGCCGCGCTCCTGAACAACGTGGGCAATCATTATCTGGTCTGTGGCCAGCCGGCCAAGGCGCAGGCGTATTTCGAAAGGCTCGTCCGGATTAATCCAGACCATTCCAATGCCAATCTGCAGTTGGCGCGCATCGCCACTGAACAAAAACAGGGACGGAAAGCTCTCGCATACCTGGTTCGCGTAAAGGAATCGGATCCGGTAGTCTTGCTGTTGCGCGCCGAGGCTTTGCACTGGGCCGAACGGCGTGCTGCGTCGGTTGCGATGCTCAAAGACGCCGAAAAAGCGGCTAACGGCGACCCACGTCTGCTTTTTCTCGTTGGTCTCTCCTGTGCCCGCCTTGCTCTTTACGACCGGGCCGAGGCCGCATTCAACAGCGCCCTGGCTCAGCGGCCCGACGACTTCGAGATTCTATTCAGCCTCGGCCGCGCTGCCGCTCGCGCAGGGCATTATGATCGCGCCCAGCGCGCTTTCGAAGCCGCTCTGAAGATCCGTCCGGGTGACGTCAATTTGCTGGTGGAACTGGGGCGGGCCTGCGCCGCGCGCCGGGACTACGTGCGGGCCGTGTTCCTGCTGGCCCAGGCGCGCCAGAAGGCGCCGGGAAACGCCGAGGTCTTGCTGATACTGGCCCGGGCGGCCGAAGACGCGGGCTATTACGAAGATTCGGCGACCGCCTACGACGAGTACTTGCGGCTGCGGCCTGGCGACGATGTAGTGCGCAGGGACCGTGCGCGAGCCTATGGACAGACGGAGTCGCGGCGGGATGAGGCGCGCAAAGAACTGGCATGGTATTTGGGAAAACATCCGGAAGACGCCTTGGGGCACCACATCGCCGCGCAGGTCCTCTGGTGGCCCGAGCCCGAGCAAGCGCTCCGTCATTTGTCGGAAGCTGTTCGCCTTGATCCTAAATCTGTTTCGATTCGCTTCTCCCGGGCCTGGATGTTGCAGCGGGTTGGTCGGATGGCCGAATCGTTGCCGGATCTGGAAATAGCGCACCGGCTGGCGCCGGAAAATGTTCGCATCTTGGACCTGATCGGCTTGGCCCGGCTTGCTTTGGAGCAGCCAGTTGAGGCGGAGAAGATCTTGCGACAGGCAGTTGCCAAAGCGCCGGATGATCCTGAAGTGGTGATGCATTTGGGGCGCGCCCTGATGGCCTTGGGTCGCGAAGAAGAAGCCCAATCCTTCATGGAGAAGTATCGAAAAGTGCGTCCGCAGGGACTCCCCGGACTGCGGAAACGATTCGGCATGATTGAACTGGCGACGCTCACGGCGACCGAACAGAGGGAACGGGAAATCGAGCGTTTCCGCAAAGGAGCGCACGAACATCCGGATCGTCCCGATTACCAACTGCATTTATCCAGCCTGCTCCTCGCCGACCAGCAGAAGGAGGAAGCGCTAAGGGAATTTCGACGTCTGTTTGGCCTGAATGCAACAAGCCAGGTTTGGGAGGAAGCCGGATCCCTGCTGCTGAGTTCAGGGGAGTACGCGCTGGCGCGAGAATTCCTCGAACGCGCCGCGGCGGATAGGCCGTCAGCAATATTTGACCTGGCGATCGCTATCTTTCAGTTGGACGGTCCGGGACCCGCGCTGCAGGTTCTGGATAAGATTCCAGCGGGCGAAGTGACCGGAGATGGGCTACTCCTCAAAGCCAACTTACTGGACGCGGCAGGGCGCAACGCCGAAGCACAGAAGACCCTAGACCAGGGGCTGAACCAGGCGTCCAACCGACCCCAGGTAGTGCAGCGTGCCGTGCTGCTGCTCGTTCGGCTCAACAGAAAACAGGATGGGCTGAATCTGCTCGAACGGGCGATCCAGGCCAATCCGCAGGACTCCGAATTGCCGCTGACCAAAGCAACTCTGCTCGGAATGATGGATCGATTCTCCGCCGCCGAGAAGACTCTTAGGGAAGTGGAGTTGCGCTGGCCGGAATGGGACCGGGCGTACTTGGTCCACGGCTTATTGTTGGAACGCGCCGCCCGTCGTGGCGAAGCCCGGCAGAGACTGCAGACCGCGGTCGCACTGGGTTCCCAGGATCCAGGTTTGCGCTGTGCCCAGGCGCGGCTAGCGGGTGAGGCCAATCCCGCGCCGGAATGCCGCTGCCTGTCCGGATTGGAGCAACTACTCTCCGCCGGCTGTGCGGCTCGGGATTAAGGAAGCGCATTGAAGCTAGCGATTTGTTTTCGTACGGCTATTTGTGCTGTCTCGGCATGCGCCGCCGGTGTTTGGATCGCGCTTTCGGCGAGCCGGCCCGAAGCCGCTCCCCGGCGCCCGCATTTCGTCGATGTTACCGCGCGTTCACGGATCTCCTACGTCACCAACAATGACTACACGGGCCGAAAATACTTTCAACAGCCGATTTCGGGCGGTGTGGCCATCCTGGACTACGATAACGATGGCCGAATGGACATTTACTTCACTAATGGCGCCAAGTACCCGCAGCTCAAGAAAGCCGATGCGTCCTTTTATAACTGCCTCCTGCGTAATCGGGGTGACGGCATTTTCCAGGATGTAACTTCGGAAGCCGGGCTCACCGGTGCGCAAACAAATTTTACCTACGGAGTTGCAGCCGGGGATTACGATAACGATGGCTATACCGACCTTTTCGTTTGCAACACGAAGAAAAACATCCTGTATCACAACCAGGGAAATGGCACTTTTGTCGACGTGACAGAGCGGTCCGGATTGGGCCAAAAGCCTCCGAACACGCTAAGCATCCAGGGAGCGTGGTTCGATTATGACAACGATGGCCTGCTGGATCTGGTGCTGTCAAACTACACCATCTGGACCCCCGAGACGGACCAGCGATGTTCGAACGGCAAGGTCGAAGTCTACTGTCACCCGAAGACTTACGTCCGCGTTCCCCATCGGCTTTACCACAACATGGGCGGTGGCCGGTTCGAGGATGTTACCGAGAAGTCCGGATTCGGCAAATCGCTGGGCAAGGGGATGGGAATCGGCATTGCAGATTTCAACGATGACGGATGGATGGACGTTTTTATCGCCAACGATACCGAGCCCAACTTTCTCTACCTGAATCAACGGAACGGCACATTTAAAGAAGCGGGTCTGCTTTACGGCGTTGCCTACAATGACTCGGGAGCAACCGTATCGGCCATGGGTGCTGACGTCAAGGATTTTGATAACGATGGCTGGGTGGATGTCTTCTATAACAACCTGATGGGGCAAACCTGGGCTTTATTCCGAAACCAGCGCGGTAAGTCATTTCAGTATGTCTCTCCAGTTACAAAAATCCTGATGCTAAGCGGATCACTTACAGGCTGGAGCAACGGGTTCATCGACTACAATAACGACGGATGGAAAGATCTCTATTCCGCGAACGGCGACATTGACGATCTTGAATCTAACTCCCGGCAGCACGATACCATGTTCGAGAATGTCAGCGGCAAAGAATTCATCGACGTGAGTCAGAAAATGGGTGAGGATTTCCTGCGCATCGGTTTTCAGCGGGGGTCCGCATTTGCAGACTTGAACGATGATGGATTCATGGATATCGTGGTGACTTCGCTCAATCAGAAGCCTCGGATCTTGTTCAACTCTGCCGATGACGGAAACCACTGGCTACTTTTGAAATTGAAAGGCACTAAGAGTAATCGCGACGCCATTGGCGCGAAGATCAAAGTCACAACTCCGTCTGGACGGACGCTCTACAACCACGTAACAGTGAGCGTCGGGTTCCTGTCTTCGAGCGATCGCCGAGCGCATTTCGGGTTGGGTCAGGAAACCAGGGCTTCCGCCGTAGAAATTCGCTGGCCCTGCGGGATGTCGCAAAAGCTTACGGACATTCCAGCAGACAAGATCCTCGATGTGGAGGAACCGCGTTGAGTGCCCGGCCCATCTCATCCCACCCGCTCGCCCGCACAGCCCGTATCGTAACCGCCCAGGCCTTCGAGTTCACGTCTGAACGCGGTTCTGCTCAGCGTGTCTAATAACGCTTGCATCGCCGGTAAGCCGAGGTGCCGTTTTCGAATAACCAAGTCGTATCTTTCGGTGATCAGGGGAATGAAGTCCAGGCCCAGAACGCGCGCGACAGCGCGCGGGTCGCAATACAGCAGTCTGCCGATCCGAGCCTCACCCGACATGCCGCCGCCAGATGGCCCTGGGCTATCCGATCATAGCCGGCGACCTTCGCACTCTTGATTCCTGCTTTGGTCAGAATCGAGTCGAGCAGAATGCGGCTTCCCGAGCCTGGCTCCCGGTTGACCAGCGTGATACTCTTACGCGCGAGATCCTCGACGGAGCGGATGCGTTTTGGATTGGCCTTCAGGATGACCAAGCCTTCCTCCCAGACTGCAAAAGAAACTACAGCCACCGATTCGCGCTTGAAAATCCTCTTCACGGCAGGAAGATTAGATCCGCCTGTAGACTCGTCGCGTAAATGAGATCCCGCAATGTGAACGCACCCCTGTTGCAATAGGGTGAGCGCCTGCGAGCTGTTGCGATGCGCCAGCACCAGTTCCACACCGGCGCGCTGCGCATGTCGTGCCAGCACCGACATGCCCGGATCGCATCCCGCCAGCAGCAGTCGATTGGTTAGCTGTTCGTCGTCCTGAAACATCTGTACCCGTCCACGCCTATTCTTTTTCGACCCCCTTTGAGCGTTGATCAGCACCGCATCGGCCGGCGGCAGATTCCAGGCGGTAGATTCAGGAGACGAACCCATCATGCGCCGGTCCACGCGGCACAACTGAACCGGTTGGACCGATTCGATGCCGGGCAACAAATCCATTTCGCGCGTGGGAGCAAGTGGCGGGCGCCCGTCCCCCAGCGAGAACAATTCCTCGACGGTGACCTCGAGAACCCGGGCCAGTTGCAGGCTCAGAACCGTATTCGGAATGTAGCTGCCCGCCTCAATCGCGTAAACGGATTTGGGTAGCAGGGTCGTCTCTCGAAGATGCGGGAGAACCTTGAAGGCTGCGCTTGTCCTCATTTCGCGTATTATAATTTCTGCCGGATTCATAACAAGCTGCGGGTCACCCCTGCGATGGATCACATCTGGGAATTGGCAGAACTACTCCAGGAGAGGGACATGATCTACGTTAAGAGCGTCTTGGCAGGTGTTGCGGCGCTGGTGGTCGCTTCGGTTCTGTATATCTACATCTATTACGCCTTTTTTATCCGACCAGAACTACCAAAAGTGCCTCCCGGCACGGCAGTCGGACTGGATGTTCGCGTATTCAACCTACCGTTTTTCTCGCTCATCGCGCTCCTTGCCTTCGCAATCGGTTTCTACTGGGAATTTCGCAGAGCCTCAGGATGAAGTAACCTCGCACGAATAACTGCGCAAGTCGAAGCACCACTCAGGCAATATGTCGCATCGCATCATTCCTGCTTTGAGATGCGTGCATTGGGGATTCATAGATTTCGAGGTTAAAGTCAAAAACAGCACTGAACAACCGACGTGCAGGCTTCATACTTCGACGCCACAGAAGACCTGCACCGCATTCCCGTGGCCTGGAATTTTTTGTATCCCTTGTGCCAAAAAGAGTGGGTAGTCTACGCCAAAGCACCCTTCCGCGGCCCCCATCACCTGCTGCAGTATCTGGCCCGATACACCCATCGCGTGGCCATCTCCAATTACCGACTCATCAGCTTCGATGACCAGTCAGTCACATTCCGGTGGAAGGATTATGCGCACGGCAACAAGAAGCGCAAGATGACCATCTCCGCAGACGAGTTCCTACGCCGTTTCCTCCTCCACACATTGCCACGCGGTTTCGTCCGCATCCGATTCTTTGGATTCCTCGCTGGACCACGGCGCTTAGCGACGCTGCAACTAGCCCGACAACTCCTGGGGACAAAGCCTCAAGACGCTGTCCCCCATTC
>QHXW01000067.1 GCA_003223115.1 Acidobacteriota bacterium | reverse complement strand
GGACTGAAAAAATGCTGTCAACGGCATAGGCGCTTGTCTCTTGCTAGCTTAACGGATTCACAGCCTCTTACGTCGATGCGGCTGGACCGTGACGCTATGCGCTTGAAGCCTTCCAATTTACCGCCCCACCCATGAGGACCGAATTTTACTCCCAATCTATGCGATCACCGCGAGTAGTCGCCCAGCTTTTATCAGAGGGCCGCGCGACACAGATTTCGGCATCACGGGCCAAAAACGGGGTTCGAGAACCCGTAATCCATCGGGAACCGCAGTCCACTCTTCCTCGACTTCCGGCCCGGCATCCGGGCTAAGGTCAGCGATGGCGTATTTCAAACGTCTGTGCCGCTGTCCGTCGCAGCCCCGCCCGCACTCCGGGCTCCGCTTTGCCACCAGATGAACCCGAGTGTCGCTGCTGCCACTAAACCCAGCAACCGCACAGGCCCCGCTGCAAAGACAACGGCTGCGTTGAAAAACATGAAGGCAAAAAATGCGTGGACGCTTGTCTGAATCCATCGTGGACGCCTTCGATACACCGCGAGCCCTCTCCACCACCAGATGACATCTACGATCCACACGGCTGTGAACAAGTAATTGAAATACAGCCCGCCTCCCCAACCGGCACCCAACAACTCCGTGGTTCGTCGCGAGGTGTCTTCATACGCCGCCGAGTGACTCCAGTGGTGGTAGAAGCTAAATGCACATCCGACATGAGCCAGGTACAGCAAGCAGGCAAGGCTCCATGTCAGCCGCGCGGTCCGGTCGCGGCGTCTTAGCCACGCGATGAGCGACGCAGCGTACAATATGGCAGCAGCTCGAATGGCCCAAAGAGTGAGTATCTTTCCGTCCAGCATGCACCGTACCGGCCTACAAACTGCCAGCGTCACGATAGAATAGCAGTCTCGTTCTCGCAGACGATAGCTGAACAGGTGAGCAAGAGTGTTTCAGATGAACAGCGAGGAGCGGCAGGCGCGTTTCTCAAATCCCGGAACAGGCCGCAAAACCTTCTACTACGGCTGGGCGAATCTGGCCGTTGCTGCCTTGGCAATGGTCGGAACTCTTCCCGGACGAACACAGGGTTTGGGTCTCATCACCGAGCCTTTGCTGGTTGATCTGCGGATCGATCGCGTGACGTACGCCACAATCAATCTTTGGGCCACGCTCGTTGGCGCCACTTTCTGCTTGCCGTGTGGACGCCTCACGGATCGATTCGGATCACGAATTGTCCTCACGACGATTGCTTTGGCGCTTGGCGTCACCGTCCTCGGCATGAGCTGGACAACCGGCGCAATCACTCTGTGCCTCGCCATTACGCTCACGCGTGGGCTCGGACAGAGCGCGCTCTCGGTGGTCAGTCTGGCTCTAGTCGGGAAATGGTTTGCCCGCCGGCTGAACTCTGCCATGGCGGTGTACTCGTTGCTGGTGGGCGTCGGTTTCATCGCGGCATTCCCGGCTGTCGGGTATGCGGTCGTAAGAACCGGCTGGCGCCCGGCTTGGTCCGCTGTTGGTTGGGTGCTCATTTTAGTGCTGGCGCCGCTCGCCTGGCTGATGGTCCGTAGCGTTCCGGAGGACGAGGGTATGCAGTTGGACGGCGATAGTGAGGACCGGCATGTCCATCTCGTTGACCTTTCAACTTGGGAAGCGGTGTGCAGCCCGGCTTTTTGGGTATTCGCTCTCTCGAGTTCAGTTTTCGGCCTGGTATATTCCGGTATCTCGCTGTTTAACCAGTCCATATTGGAGCAGCGCGGCTTTGACGCCGCGACGTACCACATCGTTCTGGTGATCAGCACCATGTTGGGGCTGGTTGCGAATTTTGTCGGTGGATGGCTGGCGACGCGGTGGTCCATCCAGAAGCTCATGGGTGTCGGCATGGGCGTGCTGGCTACGGCACTCATGGCGCTTCCACAGGTGCGAACGTTTACGCACGTCGTCCTTTATGGCATCGCCTTGGGCGTTTCCGGCGGGGTTGTAACAGTGGTGTTCTTCTCCGTCTGGGGTCAGGTATTCGGCAGGAGCCACCTGGGCAGGATCCAGGGCTGCGCCCAGATGCTGACCGTGTTTGCTTCCGCGGTAGGGCCTCTGCTGCTGGCGGAAAGCCTGCGTCACAGCGGATCGTACAATCTGATTTTTCAGGTTCTCGCCGTGACCGTGGTGGTTCTGGGCATTGCCTGCTGGTTTGTAGCAGTTCCGTATCGCGAAGTCCGAAGTCAAAGTGCCCACCTATGCGATCCAATCAGCGAACCAAGCGCATGAAGAACGCACTGCTGGTGACGATCCTGTTGTTCTTACTCACCGAGTGCGCCCGCAAGCCGAGTATCGATCCCCAACTTGAACAAAAGTTCCAGCAGATCATGTCAGGCGTCACATTGATCGGACATTCTGCGAGCCTAAAGGATGAAAGCATTGCCGGCGAAGAGAAATACGTAATCGAAAAAGTGTCGAAGCTCGGGGGTGAAACCTGGCTCTTTCACGTTCGCATTCAATATGGTTCCCATGACATCCCCGTACCGCTGCCGGTAACCATCAAGTGGGCAGGCGATACGCCAGTGATCACGATTACAAACTTGACGATCCCTGGCCTAGGTGCATACACAGCTCGTGTCCTTCTATATGAGGCTCAGTACGGGGGAACATGGAGCAGCAAAGATCACGGGGGTCAAGTGTTCGGAAAGATCGAGCGCCAGCGTTGACCTATGTTCCATTTCGCCGCGGCATGAACGAATGCGTTGTGCGCATCCTTCACCCGCCACGCGCTCCGCCGCTTGCGAGCGTCCGAACCGGGAAGATCGCGGTCGAGAAACGGGGTTTGAGGAAACTTGGAGCATCAGGACCTCGGGACAATCGAGGGCGTGAGCCTCTGGGCGCAGCGTTATCTGGTGTATTATCCGCGTCCGGTGGAGTGGCGACTTGGAGTGTTGCCGCGCAAAGGCCTGCGCCCACGGCGACGAAGCACGGAGCACCGGCCAGGCTTACGGTTAGGGCAAGCAGTACTTTTTTGGAACAGATCAAATAGTCATCCTAGTCGGGCGCGACGATGTCCAAACAATAACTTGGTGCCGTAACGTCTTGCCCATCGGTTCGAATACCGGGCTTCACGGGTTCGATTCGCGGAATTCTTTTGGAAGTGGAGATTGGGTGTGGGCCTGAGTGTTGCACGTCCGACCATTCACACCTGCCACCAAAAGTGCAATACTCTGACAGCGCCATTCGAGATTGCTGTGCGATTTCTAAACCTCAGAGTGGACCCGGCTGTGCTAGTAGGCGTTGTCCTCCTGGTGGTCGCCGCTTGGATATTGCTACGGCGGCGCTAACCTGGCGGCGGTGCGGATGTGGCGGTGGTTCAAACAAAAGGTGATGGAAGACTGAACGCCTTCGGGCTACTGCTCGTCGGGCTTCAGTTGAAGCCAGCCGTTAACGATATTCCACCGGTCGTTAATAAAGCCATTGAGATCACTTCCGTCACCCTCCACCGTGACATCCACAACATCGGCAGCAAAAGACTCTGGTGGACGCACAAGTTTGACGCCAGTCCAGTCTAGCCGCACCCCGGGCTTCAGCCAAACTCTGAATCGGGTGGTTTGCATTTGCTCTCCCCCGGAAGACCGACCCGCCTCACGGGAACCACTCTATTATCTGTCGGCTGAGTTTCATGATTTCAGGCGCGATCAGTTGGACCGTGGCGATCACAAGCAAGATCAAAGCCGCTGAACGAAGACTGATTAATTCCCATTTAGGAAGGCGATCACATCGGGAGAATTTCGCGTCGTGGTCCAGGATGGCATAACGATACGGAGCAGCCTCGGGAAACGCCTCACGCAATTGTTTGGACAACCCACTCGGCGGTCGGATGACGAGTGACGTTGAAGTGCAGGATTCTGCGACGCTCATGCTCGTCCAGAAAAAGCGGTCGAGGCCGTTCAGTGAAGGTCGCGGTCGTTTGCGTTTGAGCACGGCGACCTGCTGCCGCAGTGCGAGGGTGCGAGGATTTCAAGCGAAGTATCCGCGCGATTGCGGAACAAGGCAGCGAGGAATACGGGGATCAAGTCGAACACCAAACAACCGTTGTAACACTCTGTAACACCTCCGGGGCGAGGGCAGCGGATCCGGATCGCAAACTGCTGATTTGAGTACCTCAGGAGTTTTCTACTACGGACAGGGCCACAATAGATAGCAGTTAACCGAGCGGCGAACGGCTCTGCAACTGACGGAATGTCAAAAAGATCGAGTTCTTGGACCCTACGACCTCAGAGAGTCCGGCACACCTGTGCTCGCGATTCCGATTTTCGGGAAAGGACAGACACTCTTTGTTCTTAAACTCTTTGTCCTTAAAGAGATTGCAGCACGTCTCCGGATTCCGCGAACAATTTCAGTCCAGAGTAGAAGAGACGCTTACTGAATCCACCCTGCCAATTCAGGCGCACAGCCTCCCCGTCGATTAGGAGAGGGCCTTCACGAGTCGCGGGGACGGCGTCATTGCCAAAGAGCCGGACCTGGGCCATGCTTCTCATTCCGCCCGCAAAGCTGATGCCGGATCGATCCGCACGGCCCGATACACCGCCGGAGCAGCCGCGATCACGGCTAAGAAATTGACAACCAACACAACAGAGATGATGGAGATTGGTTCCCAGGGGCGGAGCTCATACAAGACGCGGCGTATCCAGACGGCTGCAGCCGCGTAAGCACATAGCCCTAGGGCGAGACCACTGGCGGTGAACAGCAATGCTTCCCGCGAAAATAGGTCAACGATCCGCGCCGGCTGTGCCCCCAACGCCATCCGTACGCCGATCTCACGGGTGCGGGATTTCACGCCATAATCGAGGGCACCATAGAGACCAATGCTCGCCAGCAAGGCGGCGATCACACCGAACATTGTCGACAGCAACGCGAGGAGACGTTCTTGCCAGAGGGAGGCTTCGACCTCTTCGCGCAACGTTCGCACTTCGATGAGCGGCAATTCGGGGTCGAGAGAACGCAACATTTTCCGGACTGGTGCAATCATCGTTTCGGGGCGCTCCTGCGTCCGCAAATGCAGAATGAAAGCGGAATCGAACCCATCGACCATGGGGCTGTAGACCGTGGGCGGAATCAGTTCGCGAAGCGAGCGATACTTCGCATCACTCACGACGCCAATGATTTCATTATCGGCTGAGGCGACACCGCCCGGGCCGGGGAATCCGAACCGTTGGCCAATCGGGTTCTTACCTGGGAAGAATCGCCTTGCAAACGTCTGATTGACGATCCGCGGCTGTCCTCTATTCCGGTCGAACCAGTTGAAAGGGCGGCCAGCAAGCACGCGCATGCCCATGGTTTCGAAATATCCCGGCGTGACATCATTCAAGCTACTGTTCAGGAAGTCGGCAGCGCTGATCCGGGACCCGGCTGCCCCAAAAGTGGCGATCACGCCCGTGCCGCGCATCAGCGCACGCGAGGCAATGCTAGCAGCGCTAACCCCCGGCAGCACCTCCGCCTTCTCCAATAGAGTCCTGCTGAAGATGCGGATCTGCTTCGGCGTGTAACCGCTTAGCCCCGGGTCGATCGTAAAGGTCACGATACGATCGCGATCGAAACCTGGATTCATGGAACGCATTCGCTCGAGCGTCTCGACAAGCAGAGCCGCTCCAATCAGGATGAGCGTGCAGATGGCCACCTGCGCCGTGACAATCAGGTTGCCTGCCAGCAGGCGTCGCGTTGTGGTGCGGCCGCCTCTCAATGTGCTTACGACGTCGGCGCGGGCACAGCGCAATGCCGGCGATAATGCGAACAATACTGCGGTCAGCACGGTCGTGCCCACGGCGAATCCCAGCACGTGGAGGTCGATGGCGATGTGCACAGTAAGTGGTTGTAGGACCGCTCCCCGATCTCGAATCGGCGGCAAACCGCGAACCAGCAAAGGCAGGCACGCAGTCGTAAGCAGGATGCCGGTCAAGCCTCCGAGAAGCGAGAGCAGTAATCCTTCAGTCAGGAGTTGCCGTACGATACGGCCGGGGCTTGCTCCCAAGGCCAGGCGAATGCTCATCTCTTGCGCGCGGGCAGCGGAGCGCGCCAACAGCAGACCGGCAATGTTGGCGCAAGCCATGAGCAGAAGGAGCGCAACTCCAGCCATCAAGACTTCTAGGCTGCGAGAGAATTGCGCTCGAAGCGTCGAAACTCCGTTAACGATTGATTCCATTCGAAGACGGGAACGGATGACGCTGTTTGCTGGTGCCGTCCCTTTGGCCGCTGGAAAGATTTTATCGACTTCATCCTGGTAAGCCCCATACAGCAACGGATCGAGCTCCGCGCTAGCATGTTCGAGAGGTACGCCGCTCCGCAATCGCCCGAAGATCTGCGCAAAAAGCGGCCGCGCCGCGGGGTTCATCTCGCCATATGGTTTAACCAGAGACCGATCCACCGCAGCGGGAACGCGAACATCAGGGCTGGTGTCGACCGTCAAGCCATTGAATGCCTCCGGTGACACTCCGATCACGGTAAAAGGATGCCCGCCCAAGACGATGCTCCGGCCGAGAACTGAGGCGTCGCCCCCAAGCCTCCTCTGCCAGAAGTGGTAGCCGAGCACGGCGTTCATGGCCCCCGTGTGTTCATCTTCAGCGGTGAGTACGCGACCGAGGTAGGCAGGCACGCCCAGAGAAGAGAAGAAATTCGGTGAGACCAAGTGGACCCGTACGCGTTCTGTGGAAGTCCCGTCACTGAAAGCGACGTCCGCCTCGCCCTGACAGATCACGTCGGATAAATCGGCATCTCGAGAAGCCACCGCATCGCAGAAATTGTAGGGAAGGTCCCAGGCAACAAAGTCATTCGGATGCACCTCGACCAGCCGAACGAGGTTCCCCGGATGCGAAACCGACAGTGGCCGGAGCAACAAGGCGTTGACCACACTGAAGATCAGAGTATTCGCGCTGATGCCGACGGCTAGCAGCGGGGCCGCCGTTACGGCAAATACCGGGCTCTTTGCCAAGAGCCGAACGCCGAAGTGGAGGTCGCGAAGCAACTCAGACATCGACCCCTTTTTAGGCTACCAATCGTCAGGCGCCGTGCGCCAGTCCGGCGCGGATGGGACGCGGTTTTTGAGGCGTAGGTTTATTTCGGGAACTCTGACATGCCGATAGGATCTTTTTCAATAAGCATGAGAGGATTTTTCATGAATCGTGACATCACACGGGAGTTGAGGTCTTACTATCAATATCCGGGTCTTTGTCTACTCTGAAATCCTACACCTTGGTTCCCGAGGGATACACGGCTTCCATTTCCGTCAGCCACAGTCGGAGCGGGCGGTCCTGGTGGATGGTGATCGCGCGCAAAGTGTGGGGCGGGAACCGGACCTGTGCCGGAGCGCAGACGCAGCAAATCCTGGTGAGCGTACTCCGCACATGTTGGCAGCAGGACAAGGACCCCTTTCCGCGGCTTATATCATTGCTGTGTTTCCCCCACGGTGCAATCCTGGACATTGTCTCGGGCGCGGGTTAGACCGCGCCTGTTCCAGAAACAACAACGCCTCGCCGATCCGCGCTCCGCCCAACGCGGAATCCCGACCTTTCTTCTTGTAAATAAATACGAGATTTTTTACTTACTGCTGCTCCTTGCTGTAAGATTCCTTAACAAACCGAGATAGGCGGCGACATATCCGTGATTTCTGCGGATCTCGTTGCCTGATGGTGATAAAGCCATGGCGTGTCATTGATCAAGTGCCTTAACAAGAATGGGTCCACCGCTCGGCTACTAGAGTTTCAGCGGAGGGCTGAGGCAGAACTTTAAGAACGCCCCATCAAGGGCACGCGCTGTGGGAGGGTTGAGTTGTCGTACTCGGAAGGCCGAAAAATTTCACCTGGAACTGCTGAACGGTTTCGAGCGACAGCTCGGTGCGGCTGGAGCCTACGAATTCATCATTGTTGTCGAGACCGTCGATGGTCACATTGTTGCTGCGCCCTCTAAGACCGCCGAACGTGAAGCCACTGTCGGGCATCGGTGCGAGCGACCGCCTGCCAGGTTGCTGCGCCGAACTGGACACACCTGGAGCCAGCAATACGAAATTCAGATAATTGCGGCTTTGGACAGGCAGTTCTTCGATGCGTTCCTTATCGACCGTAGAACTGACTGAGGTCTGGGCCGGGTCGATCGCCGGCGGCTGCGCTGTGACCGCCAGTTGAGTGGTTGCGCCCGCTGATTGCAGGAGAATCTACAGATGGGCGGTGGAGCCGAGTTGAATCGCTACGCCCGCGTGCCGGTAAGGCGTAAACCAGGCTGAGACACGAAGACTTCGTAGGTACCGACGGGCAACTCGGTGATGCGGAACGCGCCTTCGGCATCGGTGGAAGCCCCGCGCGACCGGTTGGTGGCGATTTCCCGCAGAGTAACGGCAGCGCCGGGGATGCGTCCCCCACTGGAGTCGCTGACTGAACCAACCAAGGCGCCGCTCACCAGCAAAGTCAGAGCGGGCTATTCGAGGCGGGACAATATCGCGGCCAAGTGTTGCAGGACAGTCAAACGGTTATAGTGTAGCAACTTTCCGAGGCCGGCCCCGCCGCTTCCCTCAACCGAGAACCGGCGGTACAATCAACCAAATTCCAAGGCGACAGAACATCCGGTGCCGCGGGCGCCGGTGGAGAAAAACAGATGAAACGGCGCGCCTTTATTTTGTCGGGACTGGCGTCGGCCGCCTGGGCGGCCGCGCCGCGGAGTCTGAAGATCACGGCGGTCAAAGTGGTCGTCACCAATCCCGCTCGCGTGGCTCTTGGGAATTATGTGCTGGTCAAAATCGAAACCAACCAGGCGGGTCTGTGGGGTTGGGGCGATTGCACGTGCTCTGGCAGCGAACTGGGCGTGGCGAAGTTTCTCGAGGAGCACATGGCGCCGGGTCTCGTGGGGCGCAATCCGATGCAGCTCGAAGATCTTTGGCAAATGCTATTCTTCCTGCCGTATTACCGCTCGGGGTCGGTGCACATGTCGGCCATCAGCGGCATCGACATGGCGTTGTGGGATATCAAAGGCAAGGTGGCGGACCTGCCGGTGTACGAGCTGTTGGGTGGCCGGGCGCGGAAGCATCTGCTCACGTACTCGACCGCCAGCGGGCGCAATGTCCAGGAGGTCGAGGAGAACGCCCGGAAGCTGATGGCGCGCGGATACCAAGTCATCAAGGCGCAGGTGGCGACGCCGGGCATGGAGAGCGGTTACTCTGTTCCGCAGTCCGAGCGGCAGCGCGCGGCCACCGAGAAGGCGTACGAGGAAGGGCTGCCGCCTGCGGAGGTTTGGGAGCCGGGCGCCTACGTGCGCACCGTGCCGAAGCTATTCGAGCACCTGCGGAAAACACTGGGCGAAGATATCGGGCTGCTGCATGACGTCCACGAGCGCGTTACTCCTAACCAAGCCGTGGCTCTGGCGCAGGACCTTCAGCCGTACAAGTTGTTCTATCTCGAAGACCCGCTACGGCCGGAACATGTCGACACGTTTCGCCTGATCCGGCAGCGGGCGAGCACGCCCATCGCCATGGGAGAAGTTTTCGTGGGGCCGTGGGAAGGGCTGAACCTGATTGAAGAGCACCTCATCGACTACATCCGCAACGATCTGGCGCATTGTGGCGGCATCACGACGGGCAAGAAGATCGCGACCGCGTGCGAGCCCAAAGGAATCCTGACGGCGTGGCACGGGCCGGGAAACATTGCGCCGATTTCCCACATGGCTAACGCGCATGTGAGCCTCTCGGTGGCGAACTTCGGCATACAGGAATGCACCGTCGAGTGGGCGCCGGCCGTGCATGAGGTGTTTTCCGCCATGCCGGCTTTCGAGGATGGTTACGTCAACGTGGCTGAGAAGCCGGGCCTGGGCGTGGAAGTGAACGAAACGGCAGCAGCCAAATATCCGTACTTGCGCCGGCTGCGGCCCACCATCCGGCGAGCGGACGAGACTGCCTGGCCGTATTGATTCCAGCAGGACTCATAGGGATGGGGAACCGATCGTGGGACGAGTGGGTGGCGCAGTATGCCACGCGTCATCAGCATCGTTGGAAAATTGCGAGTCATGCATGGCCAGCAACGCCAGGCTGCCATCGAAGCGTTGACAGGGGCACATGCGTAGACTGCGTCAAGATCGCCGGCGGCCATCGGACCGAGCAGGGCGTTGCTAACGGACATGGCGGTCAGCCGGAACGGGCAGGCTTGACGCCTTCTTTTGGGCATCAGCAGTACAGCATCGACACTAACAACGAAACAAAGTTATCCGACCGTGCCGCTCGGTAGCTACCACGTCTTACAGACAACTACATGAGTGGATCCTCCTTTATCCTCCTTCCACTGGTGATCTGCGCCGTTGGGGCGCACCGTTAACCACAGGGTGGCCCGATTTCTTCGGGTCCCCGAACGATGAGAACGTAATGGTTCCGGACGCCGCGATTTCCGTTTCTCCGTGCGGCCCATCTTTTAACCAGTTTAGCCCAGTCAAGCAGCGCGGGGTGCGATCGCGCACGGACGGATGCTACAGTTGGTTGTTTCGGCAGAAGGACGGTCAGTGATCGCTTCGCTATTTAACCCCTTTCGATGCAGGCACGGGCGGACGACGTTTCCGATGACTCCGGTCAGGAAGAAGACCGCCGGTGGCGAGAGCGAGACTCCACCCGAAACGTACGTGGTCTGCCTGGAGTGTGGCAAGCAGTTTGCTTACAACTGGGAGAACATGCGGCTCGGCAAGGCGGTCGACATTTCCGATGGCCCACCCGCCAGCGAGCCTGAAACGTCCAGGATCCCTTTCCGGACGAAATCAAAGCTGCGATATTTGCTCTGGGGCTCGGCTCTCTCCGCGGTCTGGGTTTTAGGCAAAGCGGCCAAATCCAGGAAAGCGAGAACTGGCGGAGAAGATCATGGCGAAAACGACGACATCCAAAACCCAAAAGCGCCGCACTCCCCGTAAGCGCAAGCCGCAGACCACAGGTCTCGCCCCACTCGCTTGCCGGACTAAACTAGCGGGCTCTGGTGCAAACGCAAGCCGTTGGAGAGATCGGTTAAGCTCCGCCGTGTAAGTGATTGCGAATTGGGCTCACGCTGCGAGTGCCGCGTTCCACAGTTCGGTCATCGTCGCATCGCACCCCCCGAGCTTGCCCGTCTTGAACTGCCCCTTCTTGATCTTCTCTGCTAGCTCGATTCCGGAGATGGTTACGACCGTCGAATCGATCGGCCTAGACTTGGATTCAAAATCGGATTCAAAAAGCTCCTGGCGCGCTGAAAAAGCTGAGGAACCGCTGTCAGGCTGTCCTTAAGAATGAGCAACATATGGTTGGACGTGAAAATTACGAATCAGACGCAACTGAGCTAGGGTGGCTCGCGTGGGCTCTTCTTTTTTATAACATCCGCTCGCACAGGCGAGCCACCTGACGCTACACGCGCGTGGTTGCTCAATGCTGCACCTCGGCTACTGGGCCGCGCACGCAGCGCCTGCCTCTCGTCACCCACGCTTGCGCTACAATCTGACCTATGAAATTCGTCGCCGTATTGAGCCTTGTTGCCGCACTCGGATTGGCCCAGACCAGCTGGCCCGTGCAGGAATTTGAAACCAGTGGCGGTGTGGTGAAGATCACGCCCATCCAGCATGCCAGCGTCATGCTCGAAGCCGGCGGCAAGGTGGTGCACATCGATCCGTGGAGCAGCGGCAACTATGACGGCCAGCCGCAGGCTGATCTGATTCTCATCACCGATATCCACGGCGATCACATGGATCCGAAAATCCTGCCGAAAATTTCAAAGACAGGCACGATGATTCTCGCGCCCGCAGCGGTGGCTGAAACGGTCACCAGCGCCACGGTGATCCGCAACGGCGAGACGAAGACGGTAGGTCCGTTTACTATCGAGGCGCTGCCAATGTACAACCTGAAGCGCGGCCCTGCGCCAGGAAAACTGTTTCACGATAAAGGCCGCGGCAACGGCTACGTGGTCACGTACGGCGGCAAGCGCTTCTATTTCTCAGGCGACACTGAGGGCGTGCCGGAAATGCGGTCGCTGAAGAACATAGACGTGGCCTTCGTCTGTATGAACCTGCCCTACACCATGCCCCCCGATGAAGCCGCGGACGCGGTGCGCGCGTTTCACCCCAAAATCGTCATCCCGTATCATTACCAGGGATCTGATTTGAGCGTTTTCGAGAAGGCGCTCGCCGGCAGCGGGATCGAAGTACGGATTTTGGACTGGTATCCGAAGAACTGAACAAGAAGAAATTTCCGTCTGGGGCGGCTACGGCTTGGCGTCTTTTTGGTCGACTGGATCCTGAAGAATAAAAACCTTTTCCCCCGGCTTGACCAGCTTCAGCCGCTCTCGGATGACGAGTTCCTGCTCGGACTGGTCTTGCTGGAGTCGCTGGATGCGGACTCGCTTCAATTCAATCTCGCGAGCCAGCGCTGCATTCTGTTTTTCAAGCTCACGAATCCCTTGCTGCTTCTGGATTAATGCCGGAACTCCCTGCGGCCCGCGCAAGGCGTAAATCGCGTAGGCGGCTGTGACTAACACAGCCACAAGGTAAATAATGCGTGCTGCCGAAGCCCTCATTCAGTGCGCCCGAAAAATAAATAGTAACATCGAATTATTTCTGCCTGAATGAAAATCTGAAATGACGGACAAAATTGTCGTGTTGAGCACGTCGAGCAGCATAGAGGAAGCCGAAAAAATTGCTCGAGTGCTGTTGGAAGAGCGGCTCGCCGCGTGCGTCAACGTGCTGCCCGGGTTGCGCAGCTTCTATCGCTGGAAGGGAGCGGTGGAAGACTCGTCTGAATACCTCCTGCTGATCAAATCCTCGAGAGGACAGTTCGATAAGCTCAAGATGGCTCTTGAGAAGCTGCATTCTTACGAGGTGCCCGAGGTCATCGCGCTGCCCATCGTCGACGGGTCGAAAGACTATTTGCTGTGGCTGGAAGGCGAGATCGGTGTCTGACCTGGCGCTCATCCTGGATATGGACGGTGTGATCATCGATTCCAACCCCATCCACCGGCAGGTGTGGGCGCTCTACAACCGGCGCTTTGGAATCGATACGGATGAAGTCATGCAGCAGCGTATGTACGGACGGCGGAACGATGAAATCGTGCAGGATTTTTTCGGTGAGCATCTGACGCCCGACGAAGTCCGCGCGCACGGAGCGGCGAAGGAGCGGCTCTTTCGCGAGACCATCGCGGCACAGATCAACGAGGCCCTGGTCCCCGGCGTGCGCGAGTTTCTGGAGCGCCACTACGATCGCCCGATCGGCCTTGCTACCAACGCCGAGCCCGCTAATGTCGAGTTTCTGCTCGAGACAGCGCAATTGCGGCGGTATTTCCAGGCGGTGGTTGACGGCCATCAAGTGCGAAATCCGAAGCCGCATCCGGAGATCTATTTGCGCGCCGCGGATCTGCTGGGTTCCGGGCCAGGGGACTGCGTGGTGTTTGAGGACTCGGTCGCCGGAATTCAGGCGGCCCGCGCAGCCGGCATGAGGGTTGTAGGATTGAGGACGACTCTGGCCGAGTTGCCACCGGTGGATCTCGTGATCGATCATTTCAACAGCGCCGAACTGGAGCCCTGGCTGGTCGGCCGGTAAGATAAGAAGGAACAGATGCAACCGAAGACGATCATGTTGGGGGCAGTACTACTGCTGTGCTCTTTCGCAGCCAAGGCGCAAAAATACTCAGGGCCGCAACCGGAGAAGCCGGACCTGCCCTATCTGGTTCATGCCGATACCTTGGTTCCTACCGAGGCCACCGAAGCGAAGGAAGAGGATCGGAAGGACGAGATACTCTATGCCATCGCCGGTGCAACCTCACCGGCAGCAACTCCATTGTCAAGTCCTGTATTCTTGATCCGGACCGAACAGTTAGGGACTGACAAACTCGAGATCTACAAGCTGGAACTGCGGAACGGACGCCGGGAAATTCTATTTAGCCGCAAGAAGAAGCAGATTGCGCGGCCCTTCCGGCTCTCGATCAAACGGGTGGGCGACAACCTCTACCGCCTCGAAGTCGACGAGAGCCTAGAGAATGGCGAGTATTCTATTACCCCTAATGGCTCGAACCAGGTGTTCTGTTTCCGGGTGTACTGAGCCGGGCGGTGGTTTCTTTGAAATGGATAAACTTTTCTGGATAGCCGCTGGGGCAAGTATGCCCTGTGGTATGCTGGTTGACGTATCCAAACGAGATAGAGAGAAGACAAGGAGCAGAAAGCTCTCGAATGGCATTGGCGACAGACGCAAAACGG
>QHXW01000416.1 GCA_003223115.1 Acidobacteriota bacterium | reverse complement strand
CTCACCACCGCTGATATTATCGGAGCATGCGCGGCCGATGGTTGCTGGCATCAACGGCGCTGATTTTGTTGGGTGTTGCTGCCGGCGCCCTCTCCTTACTGCGCCGCGATTTAACCGTAAAAAATGCACCCGCTCGCGTTGAACCATCCGGACCGGTTGCGCGCGTCCTCAAGCTTTCAGGCAAAATCCAGGCGCAAAAAATGATTCCCGTCGGTACCACGGTCAGCGGCACCATCGACGCGTTCCTGGCGGACGTCGGCCAGGAGGTGTTCGAAGGCCAGTTGCTCGCGCGCATTGCGAATCAGGGACTGGAGGCCGCACAGCAGGAAGCCGCACGCGCCGCCCAGAACGCACAGGAAAAAGTCAGTTCCATTGAAAACCGCGTCATCGCGGCACGCCTGGAAGCCTCGCGTTCACGGGCCGAAGCCAACCGCTCGCGCGATCAGTTCCAGCGCGCCGAAAAAGCTTACCAGCGTCAGCAGATGCTCTTTCGCGAAGGCGCTACTCCGCGGCTCGTGTATGAAAAGGCCGAACGCGAATTCGAAACTGCTCGCTCCGAATTCAACAGCCTGGATGAACTTGCGCGCCAGGCCGACGATCAAGTTTCCGGCCTTGTGAAACAACAGAAAGCAGCCGCGCACGCGCTCGCGGAACGAAACGCGGAGCTCGAGAACGCCCGCGGCAGTTTCATCTCCGCCGAACTGCATTCCCCAATCAGCGGTTTCATCGTTGCCCGAAAAGGCGAGCCGGGACAATCCATTAGCCTCGAAGAAGGCAAGGACTTGTTCGAAATCACCACCGACATCTCGCATCTGGAAGTCGTCACAGAGCCGGATCCCGGCGACCTCAAGCGTCTGCGGCCCGCGCAATCCGCTCTTATCTTCGCAGCTGAGTTGCCGGGCGCCATCCCCGGAACTCTCAAGGAAATCAAAGGCAGCGGCGCGATTTTCGAGTTCACCAGTCCCACTCCCTTCATCCGCCCCGGAATGACGGCGCAGGTTCACCTCACGCTAGAATGAGTGCGGGATCCACTCATGGAATTTCTACACAACAGCCTGCTCGAGCTGATCACTCAAACTTCGACAAACCTCCCGCCTGACGTCCGCGCTGCCATGTCGATCGCGGGCGCCGGTGAAATCCGCGAGACGCAGTCCGCACAGGCGCTGGGCATTATCTTGTCGAACATCGATATGGCCTGCGACGACGAAGGCCCCATCTGCCAGGACACCGGCATGCCCACGTTTTTCGTGCACACCCCGGTCGGCGTCAATCAGATCAAATTGCGCGCAGCAATTCAGCAAGCTGTCGCCGAGGCCACGCGCCGCGGAAAGCTGCGGCCCAATTCGGTCGACTCCATCACCGGAAAAAATAGTGGCGATAATCTGGGCGAAGAAACGCCCGTCATTCATTTCGAACAATAGGAGCAGGATGAGATCGAGGTGAAACTCATTCTCAAAGGCGGCGGCTGCGAGAACAAGAACATCCAGTACTCGACTCCCTGCACCCTCGATCATTTGGGCCGCGCCGACCGCAATCTTGAAGGCCTGCGCAAATGCATTCTGCATGCCGTGTGGCAGGCGCAGGGACAAGGTTGCTCGCCTGGAGCCCTGGGTGTCTGCATCGGCAGCGACCGCGCTCACGGGTACGAGCTCGCCAAACAGCAACTGCTCCGCACGCTCGATGACGTCAATCCGAATCCAGTGCTCGCCAAACTCGAAGCGGAGATCATGCAGGAAGCCAACCAGCTCGGTGTGGGCGCTATGGGCTTCGGCGGAAAAGTTTCGCTCATCGGTTGCAAAATCAACGCCGCCAATCGCCTGCCCGCAAGCTTTTTCGTCAGCGTGGCCTATGATTGCTGGGCCTTCCGCAGGTTAGGCGTGCGCCTCGACGCGCTGAATGGCGCAATCACCAAGTGGCTCTACCGCGATCCGCAGGAAACAGTCGAGCGCATGTCTCTCAGCGAAGGTTTCCCGCTCACCGGACGCGAGGTGGTTCTGACGCCGCCGCTCTCTGAACAAACGGTGCGCGCGCTTCGAGTGGGCGACGTGGTCTTAATTCGCGGCGAGATGTTTACTGGACGCGATAACGTGCACGCTCATCTGATGAAGAATCCGCCGCCCGTCGACCTGCGCGGCGCGGTGCTCTACCACTGCGGTCCCGTCATGCTGAAGCAAGAGGGAGATTGGCAGGTGAAAGCCGCCGGCCCCACTACTAGCAGCCGCGAAGAACCATACCAGGCCGACATCATACGCCGCTACGGTGTGCGGGCCGTCGTGGGCAAAGGCGGCATGGGTGCGAAGACGCTCGGCGCGCTCAAAGATTCTGGCGCAGTTTATCTAAACGCCATCGGAGGCGCCGCGCAGTATTACGCGCGCACGGTGCAAAAAGTGTTAGGCGTGCACTTGATGGAGTTCGGGATTCCGGAAGCCATGTGGCATCTTCGGGTTCACGATTTCATGGCCATCGTCACCATGGACGCGCACGGCAACAGCCTGCATGCTGATGTCGAGAAAACCACTGGCGAAGCGCTCGCGGCGCTCGAAAAAGTGTGACCCCGTATTGCCGAATTGCGGTGAGATCGTGAGCCGGCGCGAGCCGCGAAAAGCGGCAGTCGTCTGGTAAACTGAAAACTTCCGGCCAGGTAGCTCAGTCGGTAGAGCGCAGCCCTGAAAAGGCTGGCGTCGGCGGTTCGATTCCGTCCCTGGCCACCATCTTTTCAATCACTTACAGCCACCCCAAACCTCAATTCTGTTCCATTCTGTTCCAAAAACAAAATCTAGGCTCGCTGAAATTTGTCTCCAATTTGGAACTCAGCGGAACAGCACTGGCAATCCGTTTCGGGTCGCCAGCAGAACGAAAGTGGGTGCTGTATGCGAGCGGCCGTTTACGTTCGGTGCTCGACAACAAGCAAGAAGCAGTTTGGTGATACCGCCGCGCATCTCCAGAATCCTGATGTGCAGGTCAAGCCGCTGCTCCAGCTTTTGGAGAATCGCGGTTGGACATTGCATCTTGTTTACTCTGACCGCATGAGCGGATCCAAGGAATTTCGGCCAGGCTTGAACGCCCTGATGGCGGATGCGCGCCGAGGCCTTTTCAGGGTCGTGGTCGTTTGGCGATTTGACCGGTTCGCGCGCAGCGTCAAACAACTGGTCCTGGCGCTAGAAGAGTTTCGCGCGCTCGGGATAGACTTCATCAGCCATCAGGAAGCTCTGGACACCTCAACGCCAATGGGAAAAGCTATGTTCACGATCATTGCGGCAATGGCGGAACTGGAGCGATCGGTGATCCGAGAGCGGGTCATTGCAGGATTAGAATATGCCCGTGAGCACGGAACGAAGTCCGGCCGGCCTGTCGGACGGCCGAGGCGGGTTTTTGATCGAGAGCAGCTGCGGAAGCTGCGAGCTCAGGGAATGAGTTTGCGGGCAATAGCCAAGTACCTTGATATCGGCGTCGGTACCGTTGTGCGAGCGCTGGCGAAACGGGAGCAGGCCGGCAGCCCAGCGGTATCTGACACCGATGTCGAAGCAGGTAGCATCGTTCCAAAATCTCGCGAGGATGACTTGGCGCGGCCGTCGTCGACAGGATAGTCGGCCGCGCTTCCTTACTGCCATCCGTGCCGATCGGAAACATCAAGAGAGCGGTTTGGGCGTTTGACGACCAGTTGCCGTTACCGCGACTTCGCGGGCCATCTACCAAAACCCACCCCTGCGCGACAAGAAACGGATTCTAACCACATGGACGTAACGTCATGTCGGAGAAGTGCCGCCGCATCGTACGGGGCGAATCGCATCCAACGATTTGCAAAAACCTTGTGCGACTGCTTTTGGCACATCGTCAAGTCCAACAAGTCCCAGCCTAGTCTAAGGCCAACTCAAGCAGCGTGTCTAAAGGGAACCATTTCGGCACACTCGCCAGCCTGGAGGTCTGCGTGTTTTTCATCGAGGTAATCGGGAATGTGCCCAAACTTCCCCCAACCGGACTCTTGGGAAGCGTGCCTGGAAAATCGGGGTCTCATTAATGGGAGGTTAGCTATTCCGTGAATTCAGTGAACCCCTACGGGTAGAATTACGGGATTGCTGCCCTTCCATAGTGTGGGAGGGAAGCACAGGCCGTGGAAGTACCCCCACTCGTCAATCACTCGCATAATGTGATCCCCGTTGCTGGTACCCACGGGCACGATGAAGTTGAGCTGATAGACACCCACGAGACCGGGCGACAGTCCAACAAAGAAGGGTTCTACCTCTGAATCATCGATATAGAGCGTCACTCTAAAGGCGCTGCAGGACAGTATGTGGGGGAGCACAGCGAGAGGCGAAAACGGAGCTGCTACTCCGGTCGCGACTGGAGGAACAGTCCGGCGGGGGAGAGCCGCGGCATAGATGATCAAAGCCTCTCCGGGCTGTGCCCCTCTATTCCGCGTTACCCTTGAATAATCCGACCCGTGCTGGAACACGCCAATGTAGTCGGGAGTGAAGAACAGGTCACCGCCGCTGAAGGTACGCACGTAAGCATTCTGAATGGCTTGGAACGAACCTTGCTTGACTGAGACCACACAGCGCGTATTGCTGCCCTCGAAAGTGAAGCTCGCCTCCCAAGGAACTGGAAAGTTGACCTGCTGGTATCCAGCACGATCCGCAACGGCGTAAAGCGGGGCCGGGGCGCCGCAGACATCCACGGCCACACCCGCGAGCGATAAAGGAAGTGGCGCGCCGTTTGCAACTACAACGCCCGTCACAAGTAGGCCCGAGACGTATAAGCTGGCGATTCCTCCCAAGTCCGGCAGACCGGGCTCGTTAGTGACTGCAGAGACGATTGTGACTTGCGAGGACTCGCCATAGGCCAGGGAAATGGTGAGGGAAGCTGCGAAACTGGCGCAAATCTGCAGAATGGGAAGAGCGACAATGCGGCTCATGAGTTCAGTCCCCGCAATCGCCGCGCCAATGAAATATTTCAAAATTGAAGAGAATAGGCATTAGAACATCGAACTAGCTCGAACACCCTTATGGGCCGGAGTCGCTGGGGTCCCTGCAGATCCGTGGGACCTTCTGCTTGAACTGGACTTAGCAAAAACGCGCGGGAAAGTCCGTTCCGGTGTCCGATAACTGCGATCTGGCCTCGATCGTTTGATGGCGGTTGCCTGGTCCAGGATCCAGCCGGAGCCGGCTGGAATCGAATCGCTGAGGTTCATAGATCGTGTCATGTTCCCACAACACTGCGCGTGTTGCGCGCCCATGATTATGCCGGTCGCGCTAGCGGACCAGCCCACGATCTCGCCGCGGTTGTTGATCGCTGTGGCGTAGCTCCGATTGTCACCGGGGAGCGTGCCTAGGTCCGTCATGACGCCTTGAGCCCAAACAAACGCGTGTTGTGTCTGCCCAGCGGCGGACGACACGCCGACTACGCGGCCTGCATCGTTGATTGCAATAGCACTGCTGTAATTACCGGTTTCGCCGCCCGTCAGAACTCCGATATCCGTGATCTGACCGTCCGCCCACAAAAACCCATGGCTGAGGTTCGCACCAGCTGGGGTTGATTGGCCCACTACCTGGGCGCGCTGGTTCAGCCCATTTCCAGAGATATAGCTGCCGCCCCGGGCCGGCAGGCTGTATGTCGTTCCGGTGGGCAACTGAAAGTCGGTAACGACGCCGTTGTAGAAAACGAACGCGACTGAAGAGCCACTCGCGTTCACGTGTCCACCGACCACTTGCCTGCGATTGTTGATGCCGCGGGCCGTGCTGAAACCGGTGGCGAGGGAGGGCGGGATGACGATGATCCCGCGCATCCAGAAGCAAGCATGGAAGTTCGCATCACCCACGACATCGCCGAGATTGTTCATCGCGTAAGGGACGCTGAATTGGTTCGTGCCATCGCCGAGATCGGTGATGCTGTAGCGGCGTTGTTCAGAGAACAGTGGGGCGCACAAGATCAGAAAAATTGCTGAAAGCTGAAGACGGATTCGCATCCTGCCCTCCTACGAAGGTGTTCAAAAAACAAAACCTGACCAGCATTTATGTCTCCACGGGATCAGACCAGTTTCCGGGCTCCGTTTGGGATCGCGCGAGTGGCATGTCGTAAGTTGAGACGCCAAGGGTAAGCGCTCCAACACGTTCACCGTCTCGTTGGCTGTGAGTCAAAGAAGCGCATACGCAGAGTCGGTATGACACAGAAGTGGGAATCATGCGCGACAACTAATTGTGGTTGGTGTGGATGGCAAGACCCGCGATGTATGTAACCACAAAATGGTTCCAATTGGTTCCAATTCGGCTTGCAAAGGTGTGTCCCAACATGGAACCACATTTTTAATGTCAGTCATCGAAAAAAGGGAAACAAGCGAAAAAAGGCGTGCAGTCGTCTTACGACGCTGGCCGCCACTCTCC